>NZ_CAUPYL010000285.1:0-2524 GCF_963515265.1 uncultured Frigoribacterium sp. | reverse complement strand
CGGCGGGACGCGGGTGGGCGCGGCCCCGGGTCGGGGCGGGCGCGGAGCGACGCGAACGGTACACGCCGCGGCGGGGGCCCGCGTCGTCTTGTCCCTTTCGCGTCGGCTCGCGCCCGCGGGCACCCGCGTTCGGGCGCTCCCGGGTCAGCCCAGCTGGTCGAGGGCGGTGACGACCTCAGCGACCTCGGTGCGGGTCGTGTAGTCGACGTGGACGTCGGCGAAGACGACCCGGCCGTCGCCGTCGACCACGAGCACCGTCGGGAACGGGATGTCGCCCGTCGCGTCGGCGTTGCTGTCGGCGACGTCGAAGCCGAGCCGTGTGTGTGCCGCCCGCGCGTCGGCGGTGGGCTCGGTCACGATGCCGAGAGCGCGGCTGAGGACGTTGCCCGGGTCGGACAGCACGGGGAACTCGAGCGAGCCGTTCGTCGTGGCGAGGTCGCTGCCCTCAGGGGTCTGGGGGCTGATGGCGACCAGGGCGACGCCGCGCTCGCGCAGGGTCGGGAGCAGCTCCTCCTGGTAGGTCTTCAGCGTCAGGTTGCAGTACGGGCACCAGGCGCCGCGGTAGAAGACGAGCACCGCGGCCGATTCGCCGATCGTCTCCGCGAGGGAGACCTCGTCGCCCGCCGGGGTGAGCAGCGTGGCGTCGACGACCTGGTCGCCGACGGCGATCGCGTCGTCGGGCACACCGGCCTCGCGGAGGCCGCGCTGCTCGGCGTCGAAGACGGCGCTGAGCTCGGGGCCGATCTGGGCGGTGAAGCCCTCGTTGAACGTGCTGACCTGCGTGGCGATGTCGGTCGTCATGGCGTGCTCCTCCGTGAGGCCGCGCGTCGGGTGCGGGCCGGGTGCGTGCGACTGTAGGGGCACCTCCTCGGTGTCGTTCGCCGGTGCGTCACGGTTCGTCACGAACGCCCCCGCCCCCGCTCCCGCCGTCGCCGTCGCCGACGCTGCCGCGTGCGTGCGTGCGTGCACGACTCAGGACCAGCGGCCCGGGTCCTCCTGAACGGTGCACGGCTCAGGACTCCGAGTCCCCCGTCGCGTGATGCAGGACAGAAGTTCCTGAACGGGGAGGAGGCGCGTCAGCTCTGGCAGTGGGGGCACCAGTAGGTGTCGCGCAGCTCGAGCTCCGACTCGCCGAGCTCGCCCCGGACGATCTTCGTGCCGCAGCGGAGGCACGGCTTGCCGGCTCGTCCGTAGACCCAGTCGGTGGTGCCGCGCAGGTTCCCCGTGGTGGTGCGCTCGATCCTGTCCTTGTTCGCGACGATGAGCCGGTGCGCGAGGTCGATCATCTTCGGGCGGTTCTCGACCTCGCCGACCGGACGGGTCGGGAGCACCCCGCGCAGGAAGCAGACCTCGGCCCGGTAGACGTTGCCGAGGCCCGCGAGCACGCGCTGGTCGAGCAGGGCGAGCCCGACCTCGCGCGCGGGGTCGGCCTCGAGGTTGTGGAGGGCCAGCGCGGCGTCCCAGTCGGGGCCGAGCAGGTCGGGGCCGAGGTACGCCGTGACCGAGTCCTCCGGGTCGCGGGCGACGAGCTCGACGATGCCGAGGTCGAAGCCGACGGTGACCCACTCCTCCGTCTCGAGCACCACCCGCGCCTGGTACGCGGGCCGCCGCCACTTCGTGCCGTGCTTGTACACGTGCCACGAGCCCTCCATCTTGAGGTGCGTGTGCAGGGTGTGGTCGCCGATGTGGTGCAGGAGGTGCTTGCCGCGGGCGATCACGTCGTCGACCACCTCGCCGCTGAGGTCGACCGTGGCGAACGCCGGGACGCGGAAGTCGGTCGACGTCAGCACCTGGCCGTGCAGCACGGCGTCGAGGTTCTTGGCGGAGCGGTAGACGGTGTCTCCCTCGGGCACGGTGGGGGCTCCTCCTGGTCGGTGCGGTGCGGTGCGGTGCGGTGCTGGGGCTGGGGCTGGGGCTGGTGCTGGTGCTGGTGCTGGTGCGGTGTGGTGCCGGTGCCGGTGCGGATGTGGTGCGGTGCTGGTGCTGGTGCTGGTGCTGGTGTCGCCGTCGTCGAACGGTCGTGGTCGTGGTCGGCCCCGACGCGGCGACGGCCGGGCGCGGCCTACGACCGCAGCCGGATACCGCTCGGGGTCGGGGCGAAGCCGGCGTCGCGCAGGGCGTCACCGAGACGGGTGCCGAGGACGAACTCGCCGTCGACGCGCTCGACTGCGAGCTTGCCCAGCCTCGTGCGCACGACCGACGCGAGCGAGCCGGCTGCCAACGCGAGTTCGCGGTCGTCGGGCTCGCCGAAGGTGAGCAGGGTCTTGCCGCCGCGCTCGACGTAGACGGTGAGGCGTCCGTCCACGAGCACGACGAGCGAGCCGGCCTTGCGGCCCGGACGATGACCGGTCCTCTTCGACGTACCGGTGGCGGTTCCGGTGCCGGTTCCGGTGCCGGTGCCGGTGGTCGGTCGCTCCGGGGCGGTGCCTGCTCCGTCGGGACGGGTCAGCCCCGCCACCGCGGCCACGGCGCCGTCGCCGGCGGTGCCCTCGGCCGCGGCGGGTTGCCCGGGCCAGGGCAGGGC
>NZ_CAUPYL010000284.1:0-2530 GCF_963515265.1 uncultured Frigoribacterium sp. | reverse complement strand
CAGGGGCGCCCACCCGGGCCGCCGTGTCCGCCGGCGTCGGCGCCGGCGCGCACGCGGCCGCCGGGACCTCCGGGGAAGGAGCGTCCCGTGAGCGGTGACCGCGACGTCGTCCTGCTCGAGACCGTCAAGACCCACCGGGCACGACTCGTCTCGGCCCTGCTCTTCGGCGAGCTCGACGAGCGCCGGCCCGTCGTCGACAACGTGCGCCGCCTCGTGGTGAGCCTCGTCGTCGCCGCCGTCGCCTGCGCGGGCTGTGCCGGCACCTCGTTCGTGCTCTCGGTCCTCGCGGACCAGCGGGAGGCCCAGGCGCAGCAGCAGCTCGAGCAGCAGCAGCGGTCGGGCAGCACAGGAGGTGCGACGACGTCGCCGACGCCGGCCGACACCGCCCCCGCCGACACCGCACGGACCGACGGTCCCGACCCCGGCCAGATCCCGACGACGGAGCCCCGATGACCGACTACACCCGTCTGACCATCGTCGGGTCCACGCGGCGCGCCGATCTCGTCGTGCCCGCCGACGAGCCGATCGGCGGCCTCGTGCCCCGGCTCATGGAGCTGCTCGGCGAGGTGCCCGGCGCTGTGTCGCGCCCGCTCGCCCTCGTGCGCTCGACGGGCGAGCAGCTCGACTCGTCGCTGTCGGCGGCGGAGCAGCGCGTGGTGGACGGCGAGCTGCTGCGTCTGCTGCGCGAGGACGCCGCCCCGCCGCCTCCCGAGGTCGCCGACGTCACCGACGTGCTCGCCGAGTCGCTCGCCTCGCGACCGGGACTCTGGACCCGTCGTTCGAGGACGGCCACGGCGGCCGTCACGATCGGTGCGCTCTCCGGGGTGCTCTCGCTGGTCGCCGTGCGGCTCGACGAGGTCGAGCCGCTCGGGTCGCTCGGCGGCGCCTGGATGTTCGCCGTCGCCGTCGCGATCGTCGCGGGCCGGTTCCGCGGCCGCTGGCTCTCGGTCGCCGCGACGGCCGTCGCGCTCGGCACCTCCGTGCCGCTGGCCGCGACGATCGTCGCGAGCGGCACCTCCGGCCTGCTCGTGCCCGCCGTGGACCCGCCGCTCGTCGCGCTGGTGCTGGTCTGGGCGGCTCTCGCCCTCGGGGTCGGAGCGGGCCTCGGCCACCGGTCGGCGTGGTGGGCCGGCGTGCTCGGCACGGTGCTCGCCGCGACCCCGGTCGTGCTGCGGCTGCTCGGAGTCGACGACGCCGGGGCCGTCGGGACGGGGGCCGTGCTCACCGTCGTCGTCTGCGGACTGCTGCCCTGGTACGCGATGAGCGCCTCCGGCCTGACCGGGCTCGACGACCAGGTCGTCGACGGTCGACGGGGGCGGCGCGACGAGGTGCTCGTCACCGTCTCGGAGGCGTACCGCACGCTCACCTGGGCGACCTTCGCGGTCGCCGGACCGATCGCCGTGACGACCGTCGCCCTCGTCGGTGCCGACGACCTCTGGCAGGTCGGGCTCGGCGTCGCCGTGGTGCTCGTCGTCGCGGCCCGCACCCGCGCCCTCCCCGTGGCCGTGCAGGGCTGGGCGCTCTGGGCCGCGGCCCTCGTCGGCCTCGCCGGCGGCGTGCTCGTGCAGGCCCTCGCTCCCACGTGGCTGCTCGTCGTCGTGCTCGCGGCCGGCGTGGTCGTGGCCGTCGTCGCGGGCGGCGTCGACCCGGTCGCCCACCAGCGCGCCTCGCTCCGCCGGTTCGGCAACACGGTCGAGGCCCTCGGCGTCGTCGCGCTGCTGCCCGTCCTCGTCGGCGTGTTCGGCGTGTACGGCGAGCTCCTGGCGGCCTTCTCGTGACCGCCTTCGACGCCTTCGTCCGGTCGGCGCCGCTCGCCCTGCTCGGCAGCGTGTCGGCGCGGGTGCACGAGCTCAGCACCGTCGACGAGGTGCTGCGGCGACCCCTCCCGGTCTCGCGACGCATCGGCGTCGTGCAGGCTCGGGGCGGCGCGGGCGCCAGCTCGACCGCCGGCTACGTCGCGTCGTTGCTCGCCCGTCGTCGTCCCGGGCTCGTGCTCGGGGTCGACGCGTCCCGTGGGCCGCGCGGCATGCTCTGGCACGCCGGGGCGCCCACGGGCGGGGGCTCGGCGCACCGGGGCCGTCGACGCGGCGCCACGAGCTCGGCGGAGGCGGTCGACGGCTTGGCCCGGACACCGTCCGGACTGTGGGCCCTCGACCTCGACCCCCGGGACGAGTCGCGCGCCGTCGCGTCCGCCGAGACCTGGTTCGACGAGGTGACGCCCGTCAGCCGTTTCTTCGAGCTCGTCGTCACCGACTGGGGAGTCCGCGACTGGCGGGCCGACCTGACGGACGTCGTCTCGGCCAGCCGCACGGTCTGCATCGTCGCCCGCGCCGACCGGCACGCGGCCGAGGAGGCGGCGGCCCTCGTGCCCGCGATCAAGGACCACCCCGACCGGCCCGACGTCGTGATCGCGCTCGTCGACGTGGGGGCGGCCGGGCGTGCGGCCCCGAGGACGGTGGGCGACGACCCGACCGTGCCCGTCGTGCACGTGCCCTACGACGCGAGACGCGGGGCGGCCCGGCCCGTGGGC
>NZ_CAUPYL010000283.1:0-2549 GCF_963515265.1 uncultured Frigoribacterium sp. | reverse complement strand
CCTCGTCAGTGTAAGCGCATACTGGGCTGCGCCCCAACGGTGGGCGCCGGCATGAACCGCGTTCCGAACCATGAACCGCGTTCTTTCGCGGTTCATGGTTCGGAACGCGGTTCACCGCGCGGGTCGGCCCGCAGGAGGCGCGGGTCGGCCGGTCGCCTCCGCTACCGTCGACCCGTGCTCACCACCGACCGCCTCCTCCTCCGCCGCTGGCACGACGCCGACCGCGAGCCGATCGCGGCGATGAACGCCGACCCCGTCGTGATGGAGTTCTTCCCGTCGACACGGACGCGCGCCGAGTCCGACTCCATGCTCGACCGGATCGAGCAGGGCTTCGAGACGCACGGCTTCGGTCTCTGGGCCGTCGAGCGACGCGCCGACCACCAGCTGCTCGGCTTCGTCGGCCTGTCGCGACCCTCGGTCGACGTGGTCGTCGGCGGCCGGCCGCTCGCCGACCAAGTCGAGATCGGCTGGCGCCTGCGCCGCGAGGCCTGGGGACAGGGCCTCGCCACCGAGGCCGCGCGCGAGGTGCTCCGCGCCGCCCTCGACCCCGACGGGCTCGACCTGCCCGAGGTCGTCAGCTTCACCGCCGCGACCAACCTCCGCTCCCGTGCGCTGATGGAGCGGCTCGGCCTGACACGCGACCCGGCCGATGACTTCGAGCACCCGGCCCTGCCGCCCGGTCACCGCCTCCGCCCTCACGTCCTCTACCGCGCCTCCCGCGATCGTCCCTCCCCGGACGCCGCTCCCCCGCCGACGGGGTCCTGACCGTCGCACCGAGGTCGCGACGGACCACGACGCCCTGGCAGGATCGTGGTGACCACGAGGGGGAGACGACGAGGGCCGTGCGGGCGCCACCGACGTGCGGCCCGAGGACGTCGTGAACGCGCGCTTCACCCCGACGAAGTTCCGCGAGGGCTACCACCAGGACGAGGTGGACGACTTCCTCGACGAGATCGTCGCCGACCTCCGCCGCCGCGGCCTCTAGTCCGCCGGCGTCAGGCCGAGCAGGCGGAGCACGTCGCCCGCCTCCTCCTCCGGGGTGCGGGTGGCGTCGACGACGATGTGCCGCTCGTCGGCCTGCGGCGGCTCGAGCGTCGCGACCTGCGAGTCGAGCAGGGTCGTCGGCATGAAGTGCCCCGAGCGCTCGGCCATCCGGCCGCCGATCAGGTCGCCGCTGCCCTGCAGGTAGACGAAGACGACGTTGTGCTCGCGCAGCACGTCGCGGTACTTCCGCTTCAGCGCCGAGCAGGTGATGACGCCCGGCACGCCCTGCATCGCGTGCTCGACGATCCACGACGAGACCGTGTCGAGCCACGGCGCCCGGTCGTCGTCGTCGAGAGGCAGGCCCGCCGCCATCTTCGCGACGTTCTCGTCGGGGTGCAGGTCGTCGCCCTCGGCGAGGTCCCAGCCGAGGCGCTCGGCGACGAGGGCTGCGACGGTCGACTTGCCCGACCCCGACACCCCCATCACGACGAGCACCGGGTCCGAGTCGTGCGCCGGGTGGCGGGCCGACCCCGGGACGAGCGGCGCCGAGGAGGCGGCGCCCGCGTTCTCGAGGGTGGCCATCAGACAGCCTCGGCGGAGGCGGAGGCGGAGGCGGATGCGGAGGGGAAGGGCGCGGAGCTCGGGGTGGTCATGTCGTGTCCTCTCGAGGTCGCGACCGTGCGATCTCGTCGTCGGATGGGCTGTGAGCCGACCGACCACGCACAGGCGTCGGCGCCGCTCTCGGCCCAATGGTATTACGAATAGGGCGGTGGGCGCCCCGGCCGCCGGGAGGGGCACTCGCCGGGCCCACAGGAGCCCGTCACCTCGCGTTCACGTGCGCGTCGCCCGCAGGGTGCACGATGCCCGCATGATCGCGATCAGCGCCGAGGTGCGGCAGGCCGACGGCATCGACTCCGTCCGCCAGCTCGAAACGAGCCTGCGGCGGCACTGGGAGAGCATCCCCGTGAAGTCCCACCAGTACCTGCTGCGCTTCTGCGACGGCCCCGTGCTCGTCACCGACGAGCTGCGCTCGCTGCGCCTCGACGTCGTCGTGTCGGACGAGCGCTCGGCCGCGCACTTCGTCGAGTCGTTCCGCAGCGAGATCGAGTCGCGGGTGGTCGGCCGGCCCGTCGACGTCCGCTGGTCACGCCCGGCCGTGGCCCCGCAGCCGCTGCGCTGAGCTCGTGAGCCACTGAACCGATGAGCCACCGACCCGACTAGCCGCTGACCCGATGACCACCACCGCCCTGCTGCCGTCGGCACCGGTCTCGACCTGGCTGGTGCCGCTCGACGACACGGCCGACGGCGTCGTCACCTCCCTCGGCCTCGCGCGGCCCACTGGCGATCCGGCGTCGTGGCTCGACGCGGACGAGCGGGCCAGGGCCGCGCGGCTGCACGACGCCACCGACCGCCATCGCTGGCTGGTCTCGCACGTCGCCCTCCGCCTCCTGCTCGGTGCGTCGCTCGAGGTGCACCCGTCGGCGGTCGCGGTCGTCCGTGAGGCGTGCCCGCGCTGCGGCGGCCCGCACGGCCGCCCGGAGCTGGCGTCCGGCCGCCCGCTGCGC
>NZ_CAUPYL010000282.1:0-2584 GCF_963515265.1 uncultured Frigoribacterium sp. | reverse complement strand
GCCCGGCGGGCGATCTCGCGCGACAGCGGCAGGCCGAAGCCGAGACCGTGCACGCGGTCGGGATCGGGCTCGGGGTCGGGACCGGCCTCGGGGTCGGCGTGGGGGTCGGCTCCGGCGTCGCCGATCGGCTCCGCCGCGGGCCGTCGCGCGAACACGGCGTGCTCGTCGTCGACGCCGCGGCCGGAGTCCATCACCGACAGGTGCAGATCTCGTCCGTCGTCGAGCACCTCGACCTCCACCCAGGCCGGCGAGGTGCCGCCCGCCACCGCGGCGCGGACCGCGTTGTCGACGAGGTTGCCGAGCACGGTCGTCACGTCGCCCGGCTCGACCACGGAGCCCGACACGAGCGTCTCGGGGCCGAGCTGCAGCAGCACCCCGCGCTCGGCCGCCTCCACCCCCTTCGCGCCGAGGAACGCCTGCAGGTGCGGCTCGGTCAGCCGGTCGGCGTGCTTGACGGGGTAGCGCAGCGGGCCGTGCTCGAGCACGTCGGCCAGGTACCGCTTCGCCTGGTCGACCCGGCCGATCTCGAGCAGCCCGCTGACCGCGTGCAGCCGGTTCGCGAACTCGTGCCGCTGGGCGCGCAGGGCGGTCGTCATCGCACCCACCGCGTCGAGCCGACGGGTCAGGGCCTCGACGGCGGTGCGGTCGCGCAGCACGGCGACGCGTCCGAGGTCGACCCCCTCGCGCCGCACCGGACGCACGTCGACGAACAGCACGTGCGGCCCGACGACGAGCGTCGTCGACTCGGGTCGGGCGGGGCCGCGGCCGAGCAGGGCGACGAGCGGCTCGGGCAGGTCGAGGTCGCCGAGGAGGCGCCCCACGGCTCCGGCGCCGAGCCCGAGCAGCTGCGCCGCCTGCTCGTTGCACACGCTCACGCGCCCGTCGCGCGCGACCGCGAGCACCCCCTCCCCGACCCCGGCGAGCACGGCCTGCTGGTTCTGGACGAGGGATGCGAGGTCGTCGGGCTGCAGCCCCAGCGTGAGCCGGTCGAGGCGACGCCGGATCAGCACGGACGCGACGACGCCGAGCCCGAGGGCCAGCACGGCGACGGCCGCCACCGGCAGGCTGTCGCGGAGGAGCGTGTCGTAGACCCGCGCCGGGGCGTAGCCGACGCTGACCTCGCCGACGACCGCGGCCCGGCCGGCGGCAGCGGCATCGGAGCCGGCCGCGGCGTCGGCCTCGAAGATCGGGACCTTCGCGCGGGCGGAGTCGCCGAGGGTGCCGCGCTCCCACGAGACGGTCTCCTCGCCGCGGAGGGCCGCGTCCGGGCTCGTGCTGACCATCTCGCCGATGCGGTCGGGATCGGGGTGCGCGAGGCGGACACCGCGGTCGTCGGTGACGACGACGAACAGGGCCCCGGTGCGCTGCTGGGCGGCGACCGCCGTGCGCTGCAGGTCGCCGTCGGCCAGCGCCTCCTCGTCGAGGGCGGTGCCGTCGACGCTCAGCCGCGCGACCTCGGTGCGGACGTCGACGTCGCTCGCGACGCTCTGCGCCACGGCGAGCGCCGTCGACTCGGCCTCGCGCTCGAGGCGCTGCACGGCGAGGCCGACGAACACGGCACTGGTGAGCAGGACGATCGCGGTCACCACCGCGAGCTGCAGCAGGAGCACCTGCGTCGCGAAGCGGGTGCGCCGGCGGGGCCGCGGCAGGGACGCGGTCGTCGCCGACGCGTGCGTCGCGGCGGGCGCCGCCCGTGAGCTGTCGTCGGTCACGTCCGCCAGCGTAGGCCGCAGCCGAGGAGGCGCGTGAGCAGAACGCGCAGAACGCGGCCAACGTGCGGAACGGCCCCAACGCGCAGAAGCAGGACGCGCCTCCTCGTGCCCGGCTAGCGTGCCCGGACGCGCCACCGCGCCCGACGGACGAAGGAGTCCTGATGCTCGTTGTACTCGGCTATCTGATGGTCCTCACCTTCATGGTGCTGATCATGACCAAGCGGCTCTCGCCCATGCTCGCCTTGATCATGGTCCCGACGATCTTCGGCCTCTTCGCTGGCGCGGGGCTCGGCATCGGCGACATGGTGATCGAGGCGATCGGCGACCTGGCCCCCACGGCCGCGCTGCTCATGTTCGCGATCATGTACTTCGGCTTGATGATCGACGTCGGGCTGTTCGACCCGCTGGTGCGGCTGATCCTGCGGGTGACCGGCAACGACCCGGCGAAGGTCGTGCTCGGCACGGCGCTGCTCGCCGGCGCGGTCTCGCTCGACGGCGACGGCTCGACGACGTTCATCGTGACGACGGCGGCCATGCTGCCCATCTACCTCAAGCTCGGCATGAGCCCGGTGGTGCTGACCTGCGTCGCCGGCCTCGCGAACGGGACGCTGAACATCGTGCCGTGGGGCGGGCCCACCGTGCGCGCCGCCGCAGCCCTCGGCGTGCAGCCGAGCGAGATCTTCGTGCCGCTCGTGCCGTCGCTGATCGCGGGCCTCGTGCTCGTCTTCGTGTTCTCGTGGCTGATGGGGCTGCGCGAGCGCCGTCGTCTCGGGACGCTCGAGCTCGGCGGGTCGACGCTGGCCGCCGCGGCGTCGGCGATGTCGCCGCTGTCGCAGGAGCTCGCGAGCGCCTCGCGCGGCGGCGGCCCCGGA
>NZ_CAUPYL010000281.1:0-2584 GCF_963515265.1 uncultured Frigoribacterium sp. | reverse complement strand
GGGCACGCCGGGCACGCCGGGCGCACCGCGCGCGTCGAGCCCGACGGGCGCACGGACGGCGTCGAGTCCACGGACGGAGCGGCACGCGATGCCGAGGGGCTGGCCATCTTCGACGACCAGACCCACGACGACTCGGTCGCCCCGGCCCGCAGCTCGCGGCTGGGCGTCGTCGTCCTCGTCCTCGCCGTGGTCCTGCTCGCCCTCGACGGCGTCGCGATCGCCCTGCTCGCGGCAGACGGAGTCACGGCCGCGGCGTCGATCGCGCTGGTCACGATGCTCGCCTCGATCGGCGTGGGCGTCGTCGCGCTCGTGGCCGTCGCCACGCGTCGGGGCCGCTGGCCGGCCGTGGCCGCGGTGCTGCTGAGCGTCCTCGCCAACCCGTTCGTGTTCGTCTGGCTGCTGGGCGCCCTCGTCCCCTCGCTCTGACGCCGCGCCTCCTCGCCCGGCCCGGCGAGCTGCACCCCCCCGTCCGGCACCACGTCCCCGGAACCAAGGGTGTCGTGCGGGTCCAGGGGTGTAGCTCGCGTTCGTGCCGGTCGTAGGCTGGTGGGCATGTCCGCCGCCGTGTCCGACCTGTTCGATCCTGCTGAGTGGCGAGAGGTGCCGGGCTTCGACGGCCTCACCGACGTCACGTACCACCTCGACGTCGAGGGCCGGGTGGCCCGTGTCGCGATCGACCGGCCCGAGGTGCGCAACGCGTTCCGCCCGCGCACCGTCGACGAGCTGTACCGCGTGCTCGACCACGCACGGCAGCAGAGCCGCGTGGGCGTCGTCCTGCTGACGGGCAACGGCCCCAGCCCCAAGGACGGCGGCTGGGCCTTCTGCAGCGGCGGCGACCAGCGCATCCGTGGCCGTGACGGCTACAAGGCGGAGGGCGCGGAGGCGAACGTGGCCGACCCTGCCTCGGCGGGGCGCCTCCACATCCTCGAGGTGCAGCGGCTGATCCGGTTCATGCCCAAGGTCGTCATCGCGGTCGTGCCGGGCTGGGCGGCGGGCGGCGGGCACTCGCTGCACGTCGTCTGCGACCTCACGATCGCCAGCCGGGAGCACGGCAGGTTCAAGCAGACCGACGCCGACGTGGGCTCGTTCGACGCCGGCTACGGCAGCGCCTACTTCGCCAAGCAGATCGGCCAGAAGCTCGCCCGCGAGGTGTTCTTCCTCGCCGAGGAGTACAGCGCTGACCGCGCCCACGAGATGGGCGCCGTCAACCGCGTCGTCGCCCACGCCGACCTCGAGGAGGAGGCGCTGGCCATGGCCCGCGTCGTCCTCACCAAGTCGCCCACCGCGATCCGCATGCTCAAGTTCGCGTTCAACGCCACCGACGACGGCATCGTGGGCCAGCAGGTCTTCGCGGGCGAGGCGACCCGCCTCGCCTACGGCACCGACGAGGCCGTCGAGGGGCGCGACTCGTTCCTCGAGAAGCGCGAGCCCGACTGGTCGCCCTTCCCATGGCAGTACTGACGCCGACGCCGACGCCGACGCCGCCGTCGACGCTGACGCCGAGGGCGCAGGCGGCAGGACACGACACGAGGAGGCGCGGCGCGTGACCCGCCCCCTCCTCCCCGTCGACGCGCGACGGCCGCTCGACGTGCTCGAGGCCCTCCGGGAGGCCCTCGCAGGTGGTCCGGCCGTCGCCCCGCGGACCGACGACCACGTCCCCGCCGACCTGCCCGCCACCGTGCCGCAGCCCGTGGCCCTCGTCGTCGAGACGAGCGGGTCGAGCGGCGTGCCCAAGCGCGTGATGCTGCCCGCCGACGCCGTGCTCGCCGGTGCGGCCGCCGCCGACGGCGCGCTGAGCGGCCCCGGGCAGTGGGTGCTGGCGCTGCCGGCGCACTACGTCGCGGGCACCAACGTGCTCGTCCGGAGCATCGCCGCCGGCACCGAGCCCGAGGTCCTCGCGCCGGGGCACTTCGACCCGGTCGCGTTCGCCGAGGCAGCGAGTCGCCTCGAGCACCCCGTGCGCTACGCGTCGCTGGTGCCCGCCCAGCTCGCGGCGGTGCTCGACGCCGCCGAGCACGACGCCGACGTGGCCGACGCGGCACGGAGCTTCGCCGCGGTGCTGGTGGGCGGGCAGGCGACGCCCGCGTCCCTCGTCGACCGGGCCCGCGCCTCCGGCGTGGCGGTCGTCCGCACCTACGGCTCGAGCGAGACGAGCGGGGGCTGCGTCTACGACGGCGTGCCCGTCGGTCGCACCCGGGCGGCGGTCGTCGACGGGCAGGTGGAGCTCGCTGGTCCCTCTCTCGCGCTCGGCTACCTGGGCGACGACGCCCGCACCGGGGCGGCCTTCGTCGTCCGCGACGGGGAGCGCTGGTACCGCACCGGCGACGCCGGCAGCCTGTCCGACGACGGCGTGCTCACCGTGAGCGGTCGCCTCGACGACGTCGTCGTCTCGGGCGGCGAGAAGGTGTCGCTCGGGCTCGTGGAGCGGATCGTCCGTGAGCAGCCCGGCCTCGCCGGCGCCGTGGTCGTCCGCGCGTCGCACGAGCGGTGGGGCGAGGTGCCGGTGGTCGTCGTGGGGGAGCCGGGCAGCTCCGGGCCGCGCCTCGTGCCCGGGCCGCCCCGCCTCCCGGAGCTGCCCGAGCTG
>NZ_CAUPYL010000280.1:0-2586 GCF_963515265.1 uncultured Frigoribacterium sp. | reverse complement strand
AGCGCGGCAGCCGCCGTGCGGCGTCGACGGCCACGGTCACCCCGGAGGCGTCCGTCGCGATCCTCGACATCCCGGTGGCCGCGACCCGTCGCGAGCCCCGCAAGATGAGCACGCACGACGCCGAGCAGATCCTCGACAGCGTGCTCGGCGCTCTTCCCGAGCCCAAGCAGCCCGGACAGGGCCGCGGCCGTTCGCGCCGGGCCTCGAGCTCGGGCACGACGACGGCAGCCGCGTCGTCGGACGCGTCCGAGCAGGCCGAGGGCGGACCGTTCATCCTCGGCGTGGGGGTCAGCTCCGACGAACTGTGACTCGTCTAGGGTGACGGAGTGACTTCGACACCGCAGCCCGACGCGGCGACCGACAGGTCGTCCCGTCGGGCTGCGGTGTTCGTGCGCCGGGCGGCCTCCGAGGTCCGCGGCCTGCGGTCCGACCAGGGCCGGAGCCGCCTGCTGGCCGCCGCGACCGCCCTCGGCGTCGTGCTCGTCGCACGGTTCGCCCTGGGCCTCGCGGCGCTCGTCGGCTCGGCGCTCGGCTACTCGGTGACGCCCTGGCCGAGCGATTTCACGGCGACGCCGGTCGGCCAGTTCCTCGGCAGCTTCGTCTTCTACCCGTTCCCGTTCTACCTCGTCGCGTTCGTCGTCCTGTTGCTCGTGCGCCCCGTCGACCGTGGCTCGTCGCTGCCCCGGGCGCTGCGCCACGGTCTCGTCGCCGGTGCCGCGGGCACCGTCGCCCTGGCGCTCGTCGGCATCGTGCCCGGGGTGGCGGCGTCGCTGAGCGGGGGCACCTGGGTCAACCTCGCGCTCTACCTCACGACCATCCCCTTCACCGCCGGAGTCGTCGACACGGCGCTGCTGCTCGTCGGCGTGGTGCTGGCGTGGCACGCGTCCCGTGCGGCGACGCTCCTCGGCGACCCGGTCGACGTCGAGTCCCGCGGCGACGAGGGGGCCGCCGCCGACCCGGTCGAGCCCGGCCCTGCACCCGTCGAGGTCACCACCGTCGAGGAGGTGCCGGCCGACACCTCGGGACGTGTCCAGGACTCGGCACGCGAGCCCGCCCCCGCGACCCGGCCCACGCCTCCTCGGAGCTCCTCAGCCGCCGACGACTGGTCGCGCTTCGCGCCCCCCGCCGCCGACGGGGACGACCGGTGAGCGCGCCCCTCCGCGAACGCGACGCCCTCCGTCGAGCCGCCCACGAGCACGCCCCCGCCCGCCGGTCGAGGCGCGGACCGCTGCTCGCGGTCGGGATCGGCATCGCGGTGGTGCTCCTCGTGCTGCGCGTCGCCAGTCCGGCGCTCGGCTCGCAGCTGCTGCCCGACACGCTCCAGGACTTCGTCACCCTCACCATCAGCGTGATCGTCGAGTCGGTGCCGTTCGTGCTGCTGGGCATCGTCCTGTCGATCATCGTGCAGGTCTGGCTGCCCCAGGCGTTCTTCACCTCGTGGCTGCCTCGGCAGCCCCTGCTGCGCCGCGCCGTCATCTCGTTCCTCGGCATGTTCCTGCCGGTCTGCGAGTGCGGCAACGTGCCCCTGGCGCGGGGTCTGGTGCTCAAGGGCTTCACCGTCTCCGAGTCGATGACGTTCCTGCTGGCCGCCCCGATCCTCAACCCGATCACGATCATCACGACGCACCAGGCGTTCGGCTGGAGCGACGGCATCCTCGTCGCCCGGCTGGCGGGCGGGTTCCTCATCGCGAACCTGATCGGCTGGCTCTACAGCCGCCACCCCGATCCCGAGAGCCTGCTCACCCGGTCGTTCGCGGCCGAGTGCGCCCTGCCGCAGGAACACGGCCACAGCGGCGCCTCGAAGCTGCGCGAGAGCGTCGAGCTGTTCCGTCGCGAGATGTCGACCATGATGCCGGCGCTGTTCATCGGCGCCGCCGTGGCCGGCGGCATCCAGACCGCGGTGCCGCGCTCGGTGCTCGTCACCCTGGGCAGCAACCCCGTCTGGTCGGTGCTCGCGATGATGGTCCTGGCCTTCGTCATCTCGCTCTGCTCCAACGTCGACGCGTTCTTCGTGCTGCCGTTCGCGTCGACCTTCATGCCCGGCGGCATCGCGGCGTTCCTCGTCTTCGGGCCGATCATCGACGTCAAGATGCTGGCCCTCCTCCGCACGACGTACCGACCGCGCACCCTCGCGCAGCTGACCCTCGTGGTGGCCCTGACCAGCGCCGCCATCGGACTGGTGGTGAACTACTTTGCCTGACTCCTCCTCGCGCGACTCCTCGCGCGCTCCCGGCGCTGCCCGCACGCCGTTCCGCCTCGACGCCGTCTCGCGCCTCGCCGATCGCTGGCAGGGCGTGCTCCTGACCCTCGTGGTCGGCATCTCGACCCTGTGGCTGTCGGCGACGGGGCAGCTCGTGCTCTACATCCACCCGCGCTACGTGGTGTTCACCGTCATCATGATCGCGATCGGCATGGTGCTGTCGCTCGGCGTGCTCGTCCTCGCGCCGTCGTCCCGCGACGCGGGAGTCGAGGACGACGGGCACGGCCACGACGGCCACGACGGCCACAGTCACGGGCACGCCCACGACGCACACGCGGACGAGCTCCGTGCCCCGGCCGAGCGCCCCCGGCGCCGCCGTCGTGGAC
>NZ_CAUPYL010000279.1:0-2593 GCF_963515265.1 uncultured Frigoribacterium sp. | reverse complement strand
GGCCTGCTGCGCGCAGCCGCCGACCACGAGCGCGACGAGCGCGGCCGTGGCGAGCGCTGCCGTGGCGCGCCGGGTGCTGGTGACGGCGGCGGGGGTGGTCTCGGTCCTCACAGGGCTCCTCCAGACGTCCTCGCGCGGTGACCGCGGTCGCGGCGGGACGAGGGCGTCGTCACCAGCATCGCCTCACCTCGTCCCCGTCCGGGCGACGACGACACGAGGAGGCGCGGAGTTCGTCCTCGAGGACGACCCGCTCCGAGGCGGCTCAGGGCGTCGCCGACTCCGGCCTCAGGAAGACGTCCGTCGAGTCCTGGGCGCCGTAGGTCACCGTCACGGGGACGGCCTGGGCGGCCGTCGGCACGAGCGGGACCGGCACGTACTGTCCTGCCCACCACCACCGCTGGTGCGACACGGTCTCGACCCCCACGGTGTACCTCCCGCTCGGCACGACGAACTGCGCGACCTTGCGCCGCGAGCTCTGGTCGTCGAGCACCTGGGTCCAGACCGCTCCGGTCACGACCTCGGTGATCGTCACCACGGCACCGTCGAGGTCGGGACCGGGAGCGTTCACCGGGTCGGGTTCGTCGACCACCACCTGCAGGTCGTAGCTGCTGTGCACGTAGCGGGGTGCCGAGAAGACGTGGCCGGCCGGGGTCGTCGCGGTCTCGGCGGCGACGTCCTGCCGCCAGACGGTGGGGACGCCGCCCGGGGTCGCGACCACCGTCGCCGTGTAGAGGTCGGTCGGGAGGCCGAAGAACGCATAGCGGCCGTCGGAGTCGGTGACGGCGCTGAGGGACGTGCCGACGTGGTTGCCGTAGAGCTCGACCGTGAGCCCGGCGGGAGGGTCGGGCCAGGGGCCGAGCAGCCGACCGGAGAGAGTGCCGCCGACGGCGAGCGTCACGTCGACGGTCGTCGTCCGACCGGCCTGCACGGTCAGGCCGTACACCTGGGCGGGTGCACGGAGGCCGTAGGCACCCGTCGGCTCGGGGACGACGCGCACCGAGTACCGCCCTGCGGCAGGCACGGTCGCGAAGGCCGCAGCACCGCTCGCGTCGGTCGTGGCCCGGTCGACGACGGGCGAGGGTCCGATCAGCTCGACGGTCGCGCCAGCCAGGTGGAGCCGGTCGCCCCGCGGGCTGAGCAGGCGGACGGCGACGGCGCCGGTCGCCGGCACGGGTGCCGCAGCCGGGGCGGCCTCGGCAGCAGCGGCGGACCACCAGACCGCAGGAGGAGCGGCCTGAGCTCCGAGGGGAACGGACGTCGCGAGACCGGCGACCACCACGACCGAGAGAGAGACGAGGAACCTGTTCACGGAGACCCCCTGCATGCAGCGGCCCGGCACGGTGCCGGGTCCAGCCGGGGTTCGGGCCTCCGGCGCCGTGAGCCTAGACCCAGGGCGCGCACGCCGCACCTGTCGGTCCTCGCGCGGGCGTCCGGGCGGTCCCGCCGCGCGCCGGGCCTCAGACCGGCTGCAGCGCCTCGTGCTCGCCGTCGGGCAGCTCCACGACGACCTCGTCGTCCGGGGCGACGCGGCCGCCGGCGAGCACCACGGCCATGACTCCCGCCTTGCGCACCACCTGGCCCGTGCCGTCGCGGGTCACCAGCTCACGCATCAGGCCGGCCTCGAACCCGTCGATCTGCACGCACGGGTTCCGCAGCCCGGTGACCTCGACGACCGCGTCCGGCCCGAGCCGCAGCACGGCCCCGCGCGGCAGCCCCAGCAGGTCGACCCCGCGCGTCGTGACGTTCTCGCCCAGCTCGCCCGGGGCGACCTCGAAGCCCGAGTCCTGCACCTCGTCGAACAGCTCGGCGTGCACGAGGTGCACCTGGCGCAGGTTCGGCTGCGAGGGGTCGCGGGCGACCCGCGAGCGGTGCTGCACGGTGGTGCCGGCGTGGGCGTCGCCCTCGACGCCGAGCCCGGCGATCAGGACGATGTCGTCGACCACCTCCTTCGAGAAGCGGTGCTCGGGGTCGCGGCTGACGGAGACGACGGAGGCGGAGGTCATGTCCCCATCATCCGCCGCGACGGGCGCCGGGTCGAGGGGGCGCCTCCTCGGGGCTCGGGTCTGCCACGCCGTGTGCCTCGTCACCTCGAACCGCGTTCCGAACCATGAACCGCGAAGTTTCGCGGTTCATGGTTCGGAACGCGGTTCATCACCGGCGCGGGTCGCGCAGCGTCGTGCCCGGGTCGCCGATGTCGGTGGCGGGTCGTAGCGTCGCGGCGTGCCCGAACCGATCGAGAGCTGGTGGGCCCGCCGTCAGCGGTCCCGCGCCGCCGAGGTGCCCTACGCGCCCGGCGCCTACCGCGACGCGTGGGCCCGCTACCCCGTGCTCGTGCGGCAGTACCGGCCCGAGCACAACCGGGGGCTGCTGCTGAGCCAGGTGCCTCCCGCGGCCGACGTCTGGCTGACCTGGCTCTGCGATGTCGGCCACCAGTTCGTCGCGACGCCCGACGAGCAACGCCACCGGCCCGGGCGTGAGCGACGGAGGTCGTCGTGGTGCCCGACCTGCGCCGAGCTCGCCTCGCCGAGGCGGCTGCCGGCCGTCCCGATGGACCCGGCGCCGAAGCGCCCGCGCGACGCCGACGGGTCGACGG
>NZ_CAUPYL010000278.1:0-2598 GCF_963515265.1 uncultured Frigoribacterium sp. | reverse complement strand
GTCGTCTGGTCGCGCAGCTCGTCGAGCCCGGTCGAGAGGGTCGCCGCGCCGGTCGCCAGATGGGAGGTGCCGGTCTCGAGCGAGCGCGCGCCCGTCGCCGCGGTGGTCGCGCCCGTCGACAGCTGGTCGGCTCCCGACGACGCGTCGGCCGCCCCGGCCACGAGCTGGTCGGCGCCCGACACGGCGGAGTCCGCGCCGCTGACGAGCTGCGACGCCCCGTCGGCGGCGCTGCCGAGGTCCGTCCGGATGTCGGCGAGGCCGACGAGCAAGGTGGACGCCGCCTCCTTGCCGACCTTCTCGGCCACCGACGCGCGGATCGTCTTGCCGGCCTGCCCCGCGATCGTCGTCGCCAGGTAGCTGTTCGTGTCGTTCGTCGCGAGGACGATCTGCGCGCGCCGCGGGTCGTCCGAGCTGGCCGAGGTCAGGTCGGCGCTGAAGTCGCGGGGGATCGTGAAGGTGAAGTCGTAGGTGCCGTCGCGCAGCCCGGCCGCGGCGTCGGCCGACGAGACCGTCTGCCAGTCGAAGTCCCCGCCGTCGACGACCTCGTCGGTCACCTGGTCGCCGTAGTTCGTCGCGGTGCCGTCGACGACGGAGCCCTGGTCCTCGTTGACGAGCGCCGCGGGCACCTGGTCGAGGTTCGCGTACGGGTCCTGGTTGGCCCAGAGGTAGAGGCCGCCGTAGAGCAGCGGCACGGTCATCAGGGCGACGAGGGCGAGGCGTGCGAGCCCGGTGGAGGTCAGCCGCTGCAGCTCGGCTCGGACGATGGCGATGATCTTCACGGTCAGCGGTCCTCTCGGGTGGGGGCGACCGCGCTGTCGTCGGGTGGGGTGTCGGTGTCGGTGTCGGTGTCGGTGTCGCTGGTGTCGTCGAGGTCCGCGAAGTCGGGAACCGGCAGCGCCTCGACGGCGGCCAGCGCCGCGGCCCCGGTGATCGTCAGCACGGTGACGCCGCGGGCGACGAGGTCGTGCACGACGGCGAGCCAGGCGGCGACGTCGCCGCCGTGCCGCTCGGGCGAGGTGAGCACGAGGCCCCGCACGCCCTCGCGCAGCACGGCGAGCTCGCAGAGCAGGCGCACGCGCAGCTCGGTCGGCAGCGCCTGCAGGCGGGTGCGGCGGTGCTCGGCGAGGCCGATCTCGTCGAGCAGCAGCGCGGTCGAGGCGCGGTCGCTGCGGAGCCCGGCGAGCGCGAGCTCCTCCCGGGCGACCTGTGCGACGGTCAGCGAGGCGAAGGGCTCGGCCACCGACGGGGTGTCGACCAGGGCGAAGGAGGCGCGGATCGCGGCCGCGTCGTCGCTCCCGTCGAGGGTCACCTGCCCCTGCGTCGGGGCCATGCGCCCGCCGGCGATCAGCGACGCGAGCACGGGGGCGTCGACCGTCTCGACGGCGACGAACCCAGGGAGGCCGCGGTCGGCGACGACGGTCAGCTCGGGCAGCGGCGCCCCGGGCCCCTCGCCGACGGCGACGTGGTCGAGCTCGAGCCTCACGAGCGGTCCTCCGGGGTGCGCAGCGCGAGGGCCGGCGTGCTGCGGACGAGCTCGCCCGCCTCCTGCCAGCCGAGCCCGACCATGCCGAGCACGGCGAGCATCACGAGGCGGTGGCCCTCGGCGCGGTCGAGGTCGCGCACCGTCGCCTCGTCGAGCACGGCCAGCGCCGACCCCTCCACGAGGTGCGCGAGGGTCTCGACGTCGACGTCGGCGCGCATCCGGCCGTCGGCGACGCCGCGGCGGACGGTCTCGAGCAGGAACGCGCGGAGCGGCGCGAGCGCCGTGCCCACGTCGTGCATCAGCGGCCCGCGCACGGTGAGCTGAGCCATGACGCGGACGTGCTCGACCTCGGCCCACAGGCGCGCGCCGAGCTCGGCGAGCTGGACGACCGGGTCGTCGGAGAGCGCCGGCACCGCGGCGGCGCCGATGCGGGCGGCACCGCGCAGGGTCACCTCGCGCACGAGGTCGTCGCGGGTCGCGAAGTGCCCGTAGACGCTGCGTCGGGAGAGCCCCGCCTCGGCGGCGATCGCCTCGAGCGGGACGGCCGGGTCGACGTTGAGGAGGCGCACGGCGGCCGCCATCAGGGCCTCGCGGTTCGCGGCGGCGTCGCGTCGCGGCGCCCGGGTGGGGGAGGAGGGGGAAGACGGGGAGTGCACGTCCCCGATCATACGATCTTGCACACCGGTGTGCAAGATCGTGAGGGTGGGAGAGGACGAGGAGGCGTCGGTAGGGTCAGGCGATGACCCTCGAGGAGGCGGCGCGGCAGCTCTACGTCCTGCCGCCGCAGCAGTTCACCGCCGCCCGCGACGCCCTGGCCGCCGAGGCGAAGGCGGCCGGCGACGCCGCACTGGCGACCTCCGTGCGTTCGCTGCGCCGCGCCTCCGCGTCCGCCTGGGCCGTCGACCTCCTCGCCCGTGACGCCCCGGACGACCTCGTCGCCCTCGCGGCCCTCGGCGACCGGTTCCGCACGGCCCAGGCCGACGGCGACCGTTCTGCCCTCTCCGCCCTGACCCGTGAGCGGAAGGCGGCGCTGGCCGGCCTCGTCGCCCGCGCCCGCCTCCTCGCGTCCGATGCGGGCCACCCGCTCTCGGCCGCGGCGCTCGCCGAGGTGGACC
>NZ_CAUPYL010000277.1:0-2602 GCF_963515265.1 uncultured Frigoribacterium sp. | reverse complement strand
GCTCGTGAGCGGCGGGGCCGGCCTCGCGCTCGGGCTCGACCCGGTCGCGACGGCACCGACCTCCGCGCCGGCCTCGGCCGGGGGCGTCCCGTTCCCCTCCTTCTCCCGTCGTCGTCTCGTCGTGTGCGGCTCGGCCTCGACCACCACGCAGGCGCAGGTGGCGGCCGCGGTCGCCGCCGGGCACCCGACCCGCAAGGTCGACGTCGCGCAGGCGCTCGCCGATCCCGAGGCCGAGACCGCCTCGCTCGCCGAGTGGGTGCGCGGACTCGACGACGCCTCCGTGCCGGTCGTCTACTCGGTCGGCCAGCCGTCGGACGTCGTGCCCGCGGGGGCACTGCCCGCAGGAGGCGCGGGCGCCGTCGTCAGCGCCTCGGAGGTCGTCGAGACGGTCCTGTCGGGCCTCGTGCTCGACCTCGTCGCCGACGGCACGGTCGACCAGGTCGTCGTCGCGGGCGGCGAGACCAGCGGCGCCGTCGTCGGCTCCCTCGGCGTCGGCCTGCTCACGATCGGTCCCCTGCTCGCCCCCGGCGTCTGCTGGAGCGCGGCCACCACCGACGACGGCCGGGAGGTGGCGCTCGTCCTCAAGAGCGGCAACTTCGGCGCGGTCGACCTCTTCTCGAGCGCCTGGGAGGCGCTGGCATGAGCGGCGCCGACGCACGGACGACGACGCGGGCTGCGGAGCCCGGGCGCCTCGAGAGCGCGGCGGAGCACGCGTCGGCGAGCCGCCTCCTCGTGGCCTCCGGTCGCGCCCTCGTCGCCGCCGGGCTGAGCCCCGGCAGCTCGGGCAACGTCAGCGTCCGCGACGGCGACCGCCTGCTGATGACCGGCACCGGCACGCAGCTCGGCGAGCTGGAGCCCGACGACCTGTCGGTTCTCGACCTGGCGGGCGCGCACCTCGGCGGCCCGGCGCCGTCGAAGGAGGTGGCGCTGCACCTGGCCATGTACGCCAAGGACCCTGCCCACACCGCCGTCGTCCACGTGCACTCTCCGTCGGCGGTCGCCCTGTCGTGCCTCGAGCCGTGGTCGGCCCACAGCGCCGTCCCGCCCCTGACGCCGTACGCGCTGATGCGGGTCGGCCAGGTGCCGCTGCTGCCGTTCGTCGCCCCCGGCGACCCGGCGATGGGCGCGCTCGTCGGCGACAGCCCGCTGCCGTTCCGGGCCGCGCTGCTGTCCAACCACGGCGCCGTCGTCAGCGGCGAGGACCTCGACCGGGCCGTGCAGAGCACGATCGAGCTCGAGGAGGCGTGCCGCATCGCGCTGCTCACCCAGGGAGCCGCCCGCCGGCTGATCGCGCCGGACCAGGTGCGGGCGATCACGGCCGCGTGGGGGATGCCCTGGACCGGTCCCGCGGACGAGGCCGGCGCCTCCTCGGCTGCGGTCTCGCCTGCCTCCTCGTCCCCGGTCCCCTCGGCCGCCGGCGAGGGCCGCGACAACTAGGCTGACGCGCGTGTCGACCCCCCTCATCCCCGAGCAGCGCCGAGAGTCGATCGTCGAGCACCTGCAGCGCGAGCGGGTGCTGAGCTACCGACAGCTGACCGAGCTGCTCGGCGTCAGCCAGATGACGGTGCGCCGCGACGTCGCCGCCCTCGAGGACGCCGGCCGCGTCAGCGCGACCGCCGGCGGCGCCAAGCTCGCGTCGCGCCTGGTCGAGGAGCCGAGCCGGGCCGTCAAGCAGGAGGCGGACGTCGCCGAGAAGGAGGCGATCGCCCGCGAGGCGGCCGCCCTCGTCCACGACCACATGACCGTCTACCTCGACGCGGGCACCACGGTGCAGGCGATGCGCCGGCACCTCGACGACGTCTCCGACCTGACCGTCGTGACGAACGACCTCGCGACGGTGCAGGCGTTCCTCGACCACCCGACGGCCGACCTGATCTGCGTCGGGGGACGCGTCGACCGGGCCAACCAGTCGACGATGGGGCGCCTCACCGGCGTCGCCCTCGCCGAGCTGTCGCTCGACCTCGCGTTCGTCTCGTCGAGCTCGTGGGACCTCGCCCACGGCGTCACCACCCCCGTCGAGGCGAAGATCGAGGCCAAGCGGGCGGCCCTCGCGGTCGCGGAGCGGACCGTGCTCGTCGCCGCCAGCTCGAAGTACGGGCGCTTCGGCCGGTACCGCGCGCTGCGGCTCGACGAGCTCGACGGCGTGATCACGGACGACGCCCTCGGCGACGAGGCCGCCGCCGCGCTGCGCGACGCCGGCGTCGACCTGCGCCTCGCCGCCCGCTGACACCGCCCCCGGGTACCATCGGGGCGTGACCAGCCACCCGATCGCCCGCAGCACGCGCCGCCAGCGCGCGGCACGGCAGGCGTTCCCGAAGCGACTCGTGCTGACCAAGCGCACGTGCGGCACCAACGGCTGGATGAGCCTCTGGGGCAGCAACGCCCACGGCGAGATCGCGGGCTGCCCGCCGCCGACGGCGTGACCGCGCCCGGGATCGTCGACGACCCGGGCGCACACCTGCGCCCGCCGTCCCGCGACCCCCTCTGAGAGCCACCGTGTCCCCTGACGTCCCCGACGCCTCCTCGTCCGCCCCCGTCCCGACGGGCCAGGCCCCCTCCACGCCCGCATCCACGCCCGCGCCGCCCGCCCACGCCCCGGGCG
>NZ_CAUPYL010000276.1:0-2623 GCF_963515265.1 uncultured Frigoribacterium sp. | reverse complement strand
GGCCCCACCAGCGCGACCGGCGCGACCAGCGCGACCCGCGCCTCCCGCACCGCCCTCTCGGCGCTCGTCGCCGCCCACGCGATCTCGCAGACCGGCAACGTCGTCACGGCCTTCGCGGTCCCCTTCTACGTCCTCGCGCTGGGCGGCTCCGGCGTCGAGATCGGGGTCGCCGCGGCCTTCGCGACGGCGCCGGTGATCATCGGCGGGCCGCTCGGCGGGGTGGTCGTCGACCGGGTCGGCCACCGCCGCGCCGCGATCGTGGCGGACGTCGTGAGCGGCGCCTCCGTTCTCGCGATGCCGGTGCTGGCCCTGACCGTCGGCCTGCCGTTCTGGGCGCTGCTGGCACTGGTCTTCGTCGCCGGCCTGCTCGACACCCCGGGCCAGACCGCGCGTCGGGTGATGCTCCCCGGCCTCACCGAGCGCGCCGGCATCCGCATCGAGCGGAGCGTCGGCCTGCTCGACGGCTCCGAGCGCTTCGCCAAGCTGATCGGGGCGTCGCTGGCCGGTCTGCTCGTCGCCGCCGTCGGACCGATCCCGTCGCTGTTCGTCAACGCGGCGACGTTCGCCGTCTCGGCGGTGCTGACCTGGGCGCTCGTCCCTGGGCCTGATCCGTCCCGTGACGGATCAGCCAGCACGGCGAGCCCCCACCCCGCAGCGTCGGCTGGCGAGCGTGGTCAGGGGCCCGGCCGCCGCAGTCGCAACTGCCGCAGCCGCAGCCGCAGCCGCACCGGCAGCACCGGCAGCACCGAGCCGGCCCGCGCCTCCTACTGGCAGGACCTCGCCGAGGGAGCCCGCTTCGTCGTCCGCGACCCTCTGATGCGGCTGATCGTGGCGCTGGTGCTGGTCACGAACCTCCTCGACGCGGCCCGTGGGTCGACCCTGCTGCCGCTCTACGCCAACGACCGACTAGGAGGCGCGGCGAGCCTGGGGCTGCTGGTCGCGACCATGGGCGGCTGCGCCCTGCTCGGCAACGTCGTCTTCGGCTTCGTCGCGCACCGGGTGCCGCGGCGGGTCACGTTCGCGTTCTGCTTCGCGCTGGCCGGCGGCCCCTCGAGCCTGGCGTTCGCGCTCGGCTCCCCGCTGCCCGTGCTGGTCGCCGCGACCGCACTGTCGGGGCTGGCGGCGGGCGCACTCAACCCGATCCTCGCGACGGTCGAGCTGGAGCGGGTGCCCGAGCACCTGCGGGGCCGCGTCTTCGGCCTCCTCAACGCGGGGGCCTGGGCCGGGGTCCCGTTCGGAGCCCTCCTCGGCGGAGTCGCCGCCGACACCGTCGGCCTCGCCGTCGCCTTCGGCATCGTGGCGGCGGTCTACGTGGCGGTGACGCTCACGCCGCTGGCGGGTGGGTCGTGGCGGCTGATGGAGCGCGGCGCGGTCCGCCTCGAGACGCACCGCACGCCCTAGCCTCGGCACACGAGCACCGACCACCCCTCGGTGAAGGCGTGCGCACCGGCCCTGACGGAGCAGTAGCGGCCGCGGCCACGGCCGCGGCCGCGCTCGCGCTGGTGACCGCCGCCGCGCTCGGGTGCCCACGTGTGTCCCTGTCCGCGTCCCGTCTCGTTCCGAGCATCACGTCTCGTCACGGCGAGACGGGACGCTCGGAACAAGACGGGACACGTCGACGCCCACGAGCCGCCCGCGCGTGCCGTGGCTCTGTCGAGGTTCCCTCAGCGAACCCGACGGTTCGGTCGCTACTCTCCCGTCACGGCAACACCCGTCGCCCAGTGCGACATCTGCCGAGACCCGCAGAGCACCGTTGCTCGCGAACCCGAACGACCCGCAGCACCCGATGGCGAAGGAGCCACCCATGGACAGACTGACCAGCAAGATCGCCCTCATCAGCGGAGGCGCGCGAGGCATGGGCGCATCGCACGCCCGCGCGATCGTGGCCGAGGGAGGCAAGGTCGTCATCGGCGACCTGCTCGACGACGAGGGCCGCGCCCTCGCAGAGGAGCTCGGCGACGCCGCCCGCTACGTGCACCTCGACGTGACGTCGCCCGACGACTGGGAGGCGGCCGTCGCCACGGCCGTCAGCGAGTTCGGCGGCCTCAACGTGCTCGTGAACAACGCCGGCATCGTCAACTTCGGCCGCCTCGGCACGTACACGCTCGACCAGTGGAACCTCATCCTCGGCATCAACGTCACGGGAGCCTTCCTCGGCATCACCGCGGCGAAGGAGGCGCTGGTCGCGTCGGCCCCGTCGTCGATCGTCAACATCTCCTCCACCGCAGGACTGCAGGGCACCACGGCGCTGCACGGCTACGTGGCGTCGAAGTTCGCCCTCCGCGGGCTGACCAAGTCGGTCGCGCTCGAGCTCGGCTCGGCGAACGTGCGCTCGAACTCGGTGCACCCTGGCGTCATCCGCACCCCGATGACCGACGGCCTGGAGCTCGGCGACCAGCTCGGCGCCCTGCACCGGATCGGCGAGCCGCAGGAGGTGTCGAACCTTGTCGTCTACCTGGCCAGCGACGAGTCCAGCTTCCAGACCGGGGCCGAGTTCGTCATCGACGGCGGCGAGCTCGCCGGCGAGAGCGACAGCGTCAGCGAGTAGCCCGGACCGAGCCGGACACCCCTGAGTGGACGATGGAACCCCCCCCCCCCCGGGGGGTACGCACCCAGCGCGGGG
>NZ_CAUPYL010000275.1:0-2643 GCF_963515265.1 uncultured Frigoribacterium sp. | reverse complement strand
CGTCCAGGACGAGATGCTCGTCGGCGTCGCGAAGATCACCGTCGCCACCGAGTAGGGTCCGCCCTCACCCGAGTGACGACGACACCGGCCCCGACCCTGCACGTGGGCCGGTGTTCCCGGTGGGGCCCCGCTCTGCGCTCCGGCTCGGGGCGGGGTTCTCCCTCCGCTCGGTCATGAACCGTCAGAAAAGGTCCTTTCCCTTCTGGGAAAGGACCTTTTCTGTCGTCTCGCCGCGCGGCGACGGGACAGAGACGGGACCGACTCGGCACCGTCACCGTCACCGTTCAGGAGGTGCGGGCCCGCGCCTCCTGAACTGTGCACGACTCAGGACTCCTGCTCCCCCCGTTGCGCGGCTCAGGACAGATCTTCCTGAACGGGGAGAGCCCGGGCTAGCCGGTGACGACCGCGATCTCGTTGGCCGCGACGCCGAGGTCGCCCGTGGCCGTGACCTCGCCGGTCGCGACGTCGACCGCGTGGATCGAGCCCGACGCCGGGTCGGTCACGTACGCGGTGTCGCCGACGACCGAGAGGCTCGGGTGCGAGTCCTGCCACTCGGCGGGCCCCTCCCACGCCTCGATCACGGGGTAGGACGCCCCGAAGGAACCGGCGGCGACGTCGAGCACGTGCAGCGCTCCGTCGGTGCCGAGCACGAGCGCGTCGTCGTCCGCGGTGCGGCCGACGCCCTTCCAGGTGTACGCCACGCCGTCGGGCAGGTCGAGCACCTGCGAGCTGGCGGCGGCCGTGTCGACCATGGTGAGCTGCGTCAGCTCGTAGCCCTCGGAGTCGGGGTCGCTGTTGTAGTCGCCGAGCATGACGGGCGACGAGTCGGTGACGTAGGCGTTGCCGGTGCGGCCGTACTCGTCCGCGGCGGCGATCTTCGTGAACGCGCCGTCGTCGTACAGGAGGACGCCGTCGCTGCAGCCGAACACCGCGACCTCGTCGGCCGTGGTGCCCTCGCCGTGCACGGAGGGGCACTCCTCGCTGCGCGCGGTCTCCTCGCCCGAGGCGTCGAGCGCGCGCACGCCGACCCGGGACTCCGAGTCGCCGATCGTCGTCAGCAGGGTGCCGTCCTCGAGCTCGATCGAGACGCCGTGGTGGGCCTCCGGCGACGAGATCGTCTCGGTCGCGGGCAGCTCGCCGGTCGACGAGACGTCGAGCAGGTCGGCGGTGTCGAAGACGGTGGTGTCGCCGGTGCCGTCCGAGAACAGGATCGTCTTGTCGCCGTGGCGCACGACGTGGCCGGGCGTCGGCGCCTCGAACACGAGGTCGGTGAGCTCGGGCTCGGCGGTGTAGTGAACGGACTCTGCCGACGTCCCGTCGGCGGTCCAGGCCCCGGTGTCGAGCACCTGGAACCCCTCCTCGGTCGAGACGAGCACGTGCCGTCCGTCGCCGGCCGGGTTGACCCGGTTGAAGCCGGCCAGCTCGATGTCGGCCACGGTCTCGAGGGTCGTCGCGTCGAGCACGAGCACCCCGCCGTCGTAGGTGGCTGCGATGCGGGGCTGCGCCGAGGAGGCGGTGGTCGCGCCCGCCCCGGAGGCCGCGCCGGTCGCGCCGTCGCCCCCCGCGCCTCCTGCACTCGAGCACGCCGTGAGGGCGAGCGCGGCCGAGGCGGCGAGGGCGAGGCCCGCGAGGGCCCTGGTCTGGTGTCGCGAGATCTGGTGTCGCTGGGTCATGTGATCCGTTTCCGTGTTCGGTGATGGGGGTGGTGCGGGCCGGTCAGGGCGACAGGCCGGTCGCGATGAGCTGCTCGTTCGAGCGCATCATCTCGAGGTAGGTCTCGGCTCCCCCGCCGGGGGCGCTGAGCGACTCGGTGTGAAGGGCGACGACGTCGACCTCGACGTCGGCCTCGTCGGCGAGGACCTGCACGAGGCGGTCCGGCTGGGAGGCGTCGGCGAAGATCGTCGCGACCCCCGCCTCCTCGATCGCGTCGGTGAGCCCGGCGAGGTCGGACGCGCTCGGCGCCGCCAGCGTCGTGCCGCTCGGCAGCACGGCCCCGACGACGCGGAACCCGTACCGCTCGGCGAGGTAGCCGAAGACGTGGTGGTTCGTGACGAGCGCACGACGCTCGGCGGGGATCGCGCCGAAGCTCGCCTCGAGGTCGGCGTCGAGCTGCTCGAGCTGGCCCCGGTAGGAGGCGGCGGCCGACTCGAGCGCACCGGCGTCGAGGCCGTCCACCTGCGTCGCCAGCTCGCGCTCGAGCCCGTCGACGACGTCGAGCATCCGCTGCGGGTCGGTCCAGAAGTGCGGGTCGAGCTCGCCCTCGGCGTCTCCCTCGGCGTAGGCCAGGGGCTCGATCAGGTCCCCGGCCTCGACGACGGGCACGCCCGCCGCGGCGGCGGAGTCGACGTGCTGCTGCAGGCCCTCCTCGAGGCCGAGGCCGTTCGAGACGACCAGGTCGGCGTCGCGGAGGTCGGCGGCCTCACGGGCCGAGATCTCGACGCTGTGCGGGTCGGCTCCCGGGGGCATCAGGGTGACGACGTCGGCCTGGTCGCCGATCAGCTCGCCGACGACGTCGCCGAGGATGTTCGTCGTGACGACGACGCGCGGGGTGCCGGCGGCTGCGCCGCCTGTGCCGGCGGGGCCGCCGGTGCCGCCGTCGGCGAGGGCCGAGCAGCCGCTCGTGACGAGCAGCACGGCCAGGGC
>NZ_CAUPYL010000274.1:0-2645 GCF_963515265.1 uncultured Frigoribacterium sp. | reverse complement strand
CCCGCAGGTGCTGCCGGCGCACGAGCCAGACGACGGCGATCCCGGCGGCGACGAAGCCGGCGGCGGCGCCGACGCCGATCGCCCAGCGAGGCCCGGCCGTGTCGGCGACCCAGCCCACGATCGGGGCGCCGAGCGGCGTGCCGCCCGTGAAGATCGCCATGTACAGCGCCATCACGCGACCGCGCATCTCGGGCGCGGTCGACAGCTGCACCGTGCTGTTGGCCGTGGTCATCAGCGTGATCGACGACAGCCCGACGGTGACGAGCACGGCCGCGAACGTCCAGTAGCTGGGCATCAGCGCGGCGACGGTGCAGGTCACCCCGAAGGAGGCGGCGGCCAGCACCAGCACCCGCATCCGCGGGCGCTCGCGTCGCGCCGAGAGCAGGGCGCCGGTCAGCGACCCCACGGCGATGCACGACGAGAGCAGGCCGAACCCGCTGGCGTCGACGCCGAACTCGACGCTGGCCATCGTCGACGTGAAGATCGGGAAGTTGAGGCCGAAGCTGCCGATCACGAAGATCATCGTGAAGACGACGAGCAGGTCGGGGCGCCCCTTCACGTACCGGAACCCCTCCCTGATCTGGCGCTTCGCCCGCGACACCGGCGGCTTGTGCTCGAGCTGCGACACCCTGATGAAGCGCAGCGACAGCAGCACCGCGGCGAACGACGCCGCGTTGATGAGGAACACCCAGCCGGTGCCCACGCTCGCGATCAGCACGCCGGCGACGGCCGGGCCGAGGAGGCGCGCGCCGTTGAACGAGGCCGAGTTCAGCGAGACGGCGTTCGAGAGGTGCCCCGGGGGGACGAGCTCCGAGACGAAGCTCTGGCGGATCGGGGCGTCGATGGCGTTCACGGTGCCGAGCAGGAGGGCGAACACCCAGACCATCCAGAGCTGCGCGACGTCGGTGAGCACCAGCAGGCCGAGGGCCAGGCCGAGCAGCGCCATCGTGCCCTGGGTGAGCATCAGCATGCGACGCCGGTCGAACCGGTCGGCGATGAGGCCGGTGATCGGCACGAGCAGGATCGGCGGCGCGAACTGCAGCGCCATGGTGATGCCGACCGCGGTCGCGTCGTGGTCGGTGAGGTGGGTGAGCACGAGCCAGTCCTGCGCGGTGGCCTGCATCCACGTGCCCGTGTTCGAGACGAGCGCGCCGCCGAACCACAGCCGGTAGTTGTAGAGGCCGAGCGAGCGGAACATCGCGCTCACGACCGGTTCAGCTTCCGCAGGATCTCGGTGGCGTCGGCCAGGGTGCGTCGCTCGTCGGCGGTCAGCGCGGCCAGCCGCGGCACCAGCCACTCGTCGCGGCGGCGTCGGGTCTCGAACACGAACGCGGCACCCGCCTCCGTCGTCTCGAGCACCACCCGGCGCCGGTCGTCGTCGTCGACCCGGCGGCTGAGCAGTCCGGCGTCGACGAGCTTGCCGACCGTGCGGTTCATCGACGGGGGAGTGACGCCCTCGTGCTCGGTGAGCGCGCCGATGGTGAGGGGCTGCTCCTGGAAGACGTAGCCGAGGGCGGCCATCTGCGCGTCGGAGACGTCGACGTCGGCCTTCTGCTGTCGCATCCGGCGGGCGAGCCGGAGCACGGAGCCGCGCACGTCGGAGGCGAGCTGGGCGTGCGGGACGGTGCGGCGGGCGGGTGCTGCAGCTGCGGGTGCGGTGGTCTCGGTCATCGCCCGCCAGCCTAATCATTTAGCTCGCCTAAGTAAACGATCGGCTTAAATGTCCGACACCTGTTGCCGCCAGGTCCATGCAGGCGTATCGTCGAGGACGGCTCATCGAGGAGCCCCACACGACACGAGGAAGAAGCGACAGCATGGGCAAGTTCAGCGGCAAGACGGCGATCGTGACCGGCGGCGGGAGCGGCATCGGCGCCGAGGTCTCGCGCCAGCTCGCGGCGGAGGGCGCGTCCGTCGTCGTCACCGACATCAAGGTCGACGCGGCGCAGGGCATCGTCGACGAGATCACGGCCGCGGGCGGCACCGCCTCCGCCTTCGAGCAGAACACCGCGAAGTGGGAGCACTCGGAGGCGGCCGTCGCGTTCGCGAAGGAGACCTACGGGGCCCTGCACCTCGCCGTCAACAACGCCGGCATCGGCGCCGCGCCGCAGACGATCGGCGACTACGACATCGCCGCCTGGGACAGGGTCCGCTCGGTCGACCTCGACGGCGTCTTCTACGGCCTGAAGTTCCAGCTGCCCGCGATGGTGGAGGCCGGCGGCGGAGCCGTCGTCAACATGGCCTCCGTGCTCGGCTCGGTCGGCATCGCGAAGAACGCGGCCTACGTCACGAGCAAGCACGCGCTCATCGGCCTGACCAAGGTCGCGGCGCTCGAGTACACGGCACAGGGCGTCCGCACCAACGCCGTCGGCCCGGGCTTCATCGACACGCCGCTCGTCCGCTCGTCGATGTCGACCGACGAGCTGCACGCCCTCGAGGGCCAGCACGCGTCGGGCCGCCTCGGCACCGACTCCGAGGTCGCGGCGCTCGTGCTGTTCCTCCTCAGCCCCGAGGCGTCGTTCATCTCGGGCAGCTACCACCTCGTCGACGGCGGCTACTCGGCGCACTAGCCCGCGCGATCCCGCTCGCGTGGCCGCGTGAGCGGGGTGCGGCGGGTTCCCGTCGTCCACGGCGGGTCCGCGCTGACC
>NZ_CAUPYL010000273.1:0-2662 GCF_963515265.1 uncultured Frigoribacterium sp. | reverse complement strand
GCCCGGGTCGGCTCGGCCCGGGTCGGCTCGGCCCGGGTCGGCTCGGCCCGGGTCGGCTCGGCCCGGCTCAGCGCGGTCGACTCGGCTCGGCTGGAGGTGGGCGTGGCAGGATCCGTCCTCGTGCCTGCCGACCCTGCCGCCCGTGACGCCCCCGACGCCTGGGGCCCACGACCCCTCACCGACGATCCCGCGACCGTCCTGACCGTCCGGCGCGAGCACGACGTCGTGCCGGAGCGGGCGACCCCCTGGCGCGACGTGGTGGTGGAGTTCGACGTGCCGGCCGACGCGAGGGCGTCGGCCGACCTCGTCCGTCCCTTGTTGGACGACCCGGAGCTGCACTGGACGCCCGGACTGCGACGAGGCGTGCTGGCGCTGCTCCCCCGCAGCACCGCGATGGTGCGGGTCGTGCTGTCGTGGGAGTGGTCCGTCGAGGCTGCCGACTTCTCGGTGCACTCGCTCGAGCCGGAGCCCTTCTCGTCCGACGACCTGGTCGTCCTCGAGGGGTGGCTCCGCGCTGCCGCGCGACGCCTCGCGTCCGAGGGCGATGCCGTCGACGTCGCGGTGACCCGGGTGGTCGACGACGTCGTGTCCGGGCTCGACCGGAGCGCACCTCCTCGATCCACCTCGGCGCGGGCGGACGACGAGGCCGCCAGCGACCCGGACGGCGCCCCCGGGAACACGACCGGCACGGCGGTCCTCGGCACCCGTGTCGCCGGGCCGGACACGGAGTCCGGTCGCGGACGGGTCGACGTCCGCCTGCCCGACCCCGGCGACCCCGGCCACGAGGTCCTCGTCGAGGTCTCGACGGGCCGCCTGCTCGGGCACCGGACCACGTTGGCCGACGAGGGCGACCCCTGGGCGTTCCGCTACGTGGTGGCCGACGACGTCGAGGCCGGCCCGGCCGCGGAGGAGACCGGCGTCGTCCCGGCCGACCTGGTCCACTGGCACGACCAGCACATCCAGCGGCAGATGCTCGCCGACGACGCGCGGCAGGCACTCGTGCACCTGCTCGCAGGCCTGGACGCGCCCGCGTCGGTCGGCTACCGCGACTGACCGGCCGGGCTGACTCGTGCCTCGGCCGGGACGGACCGGCGCGGCACCGGGACGGGGGCTACGGCCGTTCGTCGACGATGGCCACGAAACGGCTGCCCACACCGGCGACCTCGCTGCGCGCCGTGCCCTGCTCGGGCTCGGGCAGCTCGTCCACGCCGTGGTCGTCGCAGCTGAGGTGCGTCCACGAGGGCCACCACTTCTTCGGCCGGGCGGCCTCGTGGTAGCCGCACACCACGCAGGCGAGATCGACCCAGACGGGCTTGCCCGTGCGGTTCGCCCGGGACTGCAGCAGCCACGCGGGCGGGGACTTCTCGAGCGCGAGCAGCTCGTCGAGCGTGAGCCTCGCGGGGATGCCGTGCCGCACCGCCATCTCGATCGGGATGTCGAGCTGCAGGGCAGCGTCTCGTCGCGTGATCATCGCGCCCAGCCTAGAGGGCGACCAGCACCTTCTCGAAGCAGATCGAGTTCGGGAGCGCCTCGACATAGGGCTCGTAGGTCGGGATCGGCCGGTAGCCGACCCGCTCGTAGAGGCGGACGGCCTCCGGCTGGCGGTCGCCGGTCTGGAGGATCAGCCGCGGTGCGCCGCCTGCCCGGGCGACGGCCTCGACCTCGGCCATCAGCACGCGGCCGAGGCCACGGCCGCGCTCGGTGGAGTCGACGATGACGCGCTTGACCTCCCACTCGCCGTCGAGGTCGCGCAGCACGGCGTGCGCGACGGCACGGCCCGCGTCGTCGGTGACGAGCACGGTGGCGTGGACCTGTTCGGGGTGCACGCGCAGGGCGTCGTCACGGGCGGCCGTGACCGCCGGGTCCTCCACGACGTGGGGGTCGGAGTAGCGCTCGTTCATCTCGGCGTCCATGCGCGCCCGGAGCTCGAGGGCCCGAGGGTCGTCCCACGCGACGTGCTGCACGTGCAGCGCTGCCCCGGACGAGGCGGCGGGGACGCCGGCCTCGTGGGCTGAGGGCTGAGGGGAGACCGGGGCAGGAGGAGCGGCGTTCGTCACCGAGACATCCTGCCATCGCTGCCCGGACGCCACCTGCACGACGTGCACGACGTGCAGGTCGTGCCGGGGCCGGGGCCGGTCGACCGGCGCGCGTGAGCCGGGGCCCGCTAGCGCAGGCTGACGCCCCGGGCGGCCATGAACGGCACCGGGTCGGTCGAGGCACCGTTGACGCGCGTCTCGAAGTGGAGGTGGCAGCCGGTCGAGTTGCCGGTGGAGCCGACGAGGGCGATGAGCTGGCCCGCGACCACCGACTGGCCGTTGCGCACCTTGATGCCGCCGTTGACGATGTGGCCGTAGGCCGTGCTGAGGCCGCCGCTGTGGGCGATGCGCACGTAGTTGCCGTAGCCGCCGTAGGCACCGGCGTAGTTGACCGTGCCGGAGGCCGCCGCGTAGATCGGCGTGGAGCAGCCGGGCGCCAGGTCGATGCCGTCGTGCAGCTTCCACTGGCCCGAGACGGGGTTCACGCGGTAGCCGTAGCCGCTCGAGATGCCGCCGCCGCTGGGCCGGACCCAGCCGGAGCCGGATCCCGACCCGCCGCCTCCGCCGGACGACACCGGGGGCGCCGCCGGAGCAGGGGCAGGGGCGCCGGCGCTCGGGGCAGGGCG
>NZ_CAUPYL010000272.1:0-2726 GCF_963515265.1 uncultured Frigoribacterium sp. | reverse complement strand
GCCACGGGCACGGGTCAGGGCGCGTGCTCGCCCGGTGCCGGCGGCTGCAGCACGACCTGCTCGGCGCCCTCGCGGTCGAGCGTCCCCGGGAAGTTGTACCGGCCGAACGCGCCCGTCGGGTCGTGCGGGCTGACCGGCCGGGCGATCCGGGAGCCGCGGACGACGGCGAGCAGCAGCTCGCGCCGCTCGTCGTCGAGGACGGGCTCGGCGCGGTCGCGCAGCAGCACGGACGCCTTGCGTCCCTTCTTCTTCCCGAACCTCAGCAGCAGCCCCGAGGCGTCGTCGTTCGACAGGGGCACGAGCTCGGCCGAGTCGACCTCCTCGAACGCGAGCACCTTCCCCCGGATACGAAGGCGCCGCCCCGCGACGTCGACCGCGAACGGCCGTGAGAGGCGCAGCACGACGTTCCAGGTGATGGCCGCGACGGTGCTCCAGAAGACGAACCAGATCGGGACGGCGATCGGTCCGAAGCTCTGGAACGGCGACTCTCCCGACTTCGAGAAGAACGCGCTCGCCGTGCCGACGAGCACCATGATCGGCAGGACGGTCCGCATGAGCCGGAGGAACGCGCGCTGCTTCGGGGCGTCGGCGAACTCGACCCAGGTGCCGGCGTCGTCGGACATGCGCTCGAGGGTACGGGAACGGTGCCGGGCGAGTGCCGATGTCCCCCACGGGCGTCCCGGCGGTGTCGGCGGTGTCGGCGGCCGCCGATACAGTGACGGCGATCTGACGACGGCCCTCACGGCCACACCGACCACGACGAGAGGGCGACCGTGCGCATCCTGCACACCAGCGACTGGCACCTCGGGCGCACCCTGCACGGGGTCGACCTGCTCGAGCACCAGGCCGCGTTCGTCGACCACCTCGTCGAGCTCGTCGCCGAGCGCGACGTCGACGTCGTCGTGGTGGCGGGCGACGTCTACGACCGGGCCGTCCCCTCGGTGCCGAGCGTCCGCCTCCTCGGCTCGGCCCTGCGTCGGCTGAGCGAGCACGCGGTCGTGATCGTGACCCCGGGCAACCACGACAGCGCCGTGCGGCTCGGCTTCGCGGCCGAGCTCATGCGGCCGGGGCTGCACGTGCTCGCCTCGGTCGAGACCCTCGACCAGCCCGTCGTCGTCGCCGACGAGCACGGGCCGGTCGCGTTCTACGGGCTGCCGTACCTGGATCCCGACACGGTCCGGCACACGCTCGCGCCGATTGCCGACACCGGGGCTGCCGCCGACACGGGGGCTGCCGCAGACGCGGGCGTCGATGCCGAGCGCCCGCCCTTGCCGAGGTCGCACGAGGCCGTCGTCGCGGCCGCGATGGGCAGGGTGCGTGCCGACCTCGCCTCGCGCCCCGGCACCCGCTCGGTCGTCGTCGCGCACGCCTTCGTCAGCGGGGGCGAGGCCAGCGAGAGCGAGCGCGACATCCGCGTCGGCGGGGTCGACTCGGTGCCCTCGGCCGTGCTCGACGGCGTCGACTACGTCGCGCTCGGGCACCTGCACGGTGCCCAGCGCATCGGTGCGTCTCGCGGTGAGCGACCCGTGATCCGGTACTCGGGCTCGCCCGTGGCCTTCTCGTTCGGCGAGCTCGGGCACGTCAAGTCGACCGCGCTCGTCGACCTCGACGCCGGGGGAGGCGCGACGGTCGAGCTCGTCCCTGCACCCGTCCCGCGCAGGCTCGCGGAGGTGACCGACACGCTCGAGCACCTGCTCGTTGGTCGCCACGACGAGCTGCGCGACGCCTGGCTGCGCGTGCACGTCACCGACCCGGTCCATCCCGAGCGGCTGTACAGCCGGGTCAAGGCGCACTTCCCCCACGCGCTCGTCGTGCTGCACGAGCCGATCGGCGCGGTCGACGCGCCCGTGCTGCGACTCGTCACCGCTGAGACCGACCCGCTCGAGGTGGCCGCGGACTTCGTCGCCTTCGCCTCGGGCGCCCCGGCGACCGACGCCGAGCTCGCGGCCGTGCGGCACGCCTACGAGACCGCCCGCAGCGCCGAGGAGTCCGCGTGAACCTGCATCGCCTCACCCTCCGCGCCATCGGGCCGTACGCGGGCGAGCACACGGTCGACTTCGCCGAGCTGGGCGCGTCCGGAATCTTCCTGCTCGAAGGGCCGACGGGCGCGGGCAAGTCGACGGTGATCGACGCGATCGTCTTCGCGCTGTACGGGTCGCTCGCCGGCGAGGGTGCCAGCCGCGACCGGCTGCGCAGCCACCACGCCGCCCCCGAGGTCGAGCCGTTCGTCGAGCTCGTCTTCGAGACCGCCGCGGGCATCCACCGGGTGCGGCGCACCCCGGCCTGGCGGCGGCCGAAGAAGAGCGGCACGGGCACGACCCCGGCGAACGCCACGGCGACCCTCGTGCGCCTCACGTCTCCCGACGCGACCGCGGGCGAGCCGGTCTCGACCAGCACGCAGGAGGTCGGCGGCGAGATCGGACGCATCCTCGGCCTGACGCGACAGCAGTTCGTGCAGACGGTCGTGCTGCCGCAGGGCGAGTTCGCGGCGTTCCTCCGCTCGACGGGAGAGGAGCGTCGAACGATGCTCCAGTCGCTCTTCGGCACCGAGATCTACGAGGCGACGACGGCGCAGCTCGTCGAGGCCCGACGCTCGGCGAACACCGAGGTGGCCGCCGCCGACCACGCCGTTGAGCTCGGCTGGGCGCGCCTGCGCGAGGCCGCCGGCGTCGGCAGCGACGACGAGCTCGGGGGCGTCGGCAGCGGCACCGGCACCGGCACCGACG
>NZ_CAUPYL010000271.1:0-2737 GCF_963515265.1 uncultured Frigoribacterium sp. | reverse complement strand
GCCCGCCGCCGCCGCCGCGTCCGCCGCCGCCGCGTCCTCCGCCGCGCGGATCGCGGGCACCCGCGTCGCCTGGCTCATGAACCGCCGCACGTCGAGGTCGACGATGATGTCGGCCGGCCGCAGCGGGCGGGTCAGGTAGAGCCCGTCGAGGGCGGTGATGCGGCTGAGCGCGACGTAGGTCTGACCGGCGCTGAAGACCCGCGTGCCCAGGTCGACGATGGCGCTGTCGTACGTCTTGCCCTGCGACTTGTGGATCGTCACGGCCCAGGCGAGGCGCAGCGGGAACTGGGTGAACTCGGCCACCACGTCCTTGCGGAGCTGCTTGGTCGAGGCCGACCACGAGTAGGCGAACTTCTCCCACACGGCCGGCTGCACCTCGTGCTCCTCGCCGTCGACCTCGACGAAGACGGTGTCGCGCACCTTCGTCACGGTGCCGGTGGTGCCGTTCACCCAGCGCTGGTCCTGGTCGTTGCGGAGGAACATCACCCGGGCCCCGCGCTTCAGCTCGAGAGCCTCGTCGGCGGGGAACGTGCGTCCGCCGAACTCGCCGCTGACCTCGGCCTTGGCCGTCAGCACGCGCCCGGGCAGCCGCTCGAGCTCGACCTTGTTGATGCGGGTGACGGTGTCGTTGCGGGTGGCCAGCGTGATGGCGGTGCCGTCGGTGGGCGCGGGGCGCGCTCCGGCACCGTTCAGCGCACCGGCGATCTCGGCGGTGACACGACCGTGGCGGACGGCGTTGAGCATCTCCTTGAAGTCGCCCTCGGTCTGCCGGTGGATGAACGCCAGCTCGTAGATGCGCAGCGACGCCTCTTGCCAGACGTGCGCGTCGAAGAACCACATCGACCGGTAGTTGTCGCGGAAGTACGCCCGCTCCTCGGCGTCGCCGGGCACCGGGGGCAGCTGGTACGGGTCGCCGAAGAGGACGACCTGCACGCCGCCGAACGGCTCGGACCGGCGCTGGCGGGCCTGGCGCAGCGAGCGGTCGATCGCGTCCATCAGGTCGGCGTTCACCATCGAGACCTCGTCGATGACGAGCGTGTCTATGGTGTTGAGCAGCTTCCGCAGCTCGCTCTTCTGCTCGATGTCGTGGTCGGCGATCAGCCCGATCGACAGGCGGAACAGCGAGTGGATCGTCTGCCCGCCGACGTTGAGGGCCGCGACGCCCGTCGGGGCGCAGATGACCACCTGCTTCGAGGTGTTCCACGACAGGTGGTTCAGCAGGGTCGACTTGCCGGTGCCGGCCCGGCCGGTGACGAAGATGTGCTCCTTCGTGTCCTCGATGGCGTCGAACACGGCCTGCTGCTCGGCGGAGAGGGCGACGGACACGGGCGACGGGGACCTTTCGAGCAGGGGAGGCGGCGAGGACGGACGAGGCGGGGTCGCGATCTCGGGGAGGCGCGCCCAGGGATCCAACCTACCCGCGCCTCCTCGGCTGCACGGCGGATCGTGACCTCCGCCGACCTATGCTGTGGACATGTCTTCGTCCGTGGGGGAGAGAAGGCGCCCGTCGTCGTGGTGGCCCTTCGTCGCCATCTGGGGCGGCGCCGCGCTCTTCGTGGTCATCGGGTTCGCCGTGACCGTCGTCGCGCTGAACGCGACCGTGTACAGCGCCGGCGGCTTCGCGCGCGGCTACCTCGACGCGATCGACCGCGGCGACACCGCCAGCGCGCTCACCCTCGCCGGCATCGAGCCGACGGGCGAGCTCGAGGACGCCCTGCTCACCGTGCCCTCGCTCGGCGGCCTCGCCGACGTGCAGGAGGAGAGCGAGCTCGACCTCGGCGACGGCACCCGCACCGTGACGCTCTCGTACACGCTCGACGGCACGCCCGGCCAGTCGCAGTTCGTCGTGCAGCAGGCCGGCACGCGCTTCGGCTTCTTCCGCGCCTGGAGCTTCGCGCAGACCCCGACCGCGACCCTCGACGTCACGCCGATGAACGACCCGCGCTTCACGGTCGACGGCCGCCTCGTGACGACCGAGAGCGGCGACGTCGCGACGCGCTTCCAGGTGCTCGCCCCCTCGCGCTTCGTCCTCTCGCACGAGAGCGCGTACCTCGAGGCGCCGACCGTCCCCGTGACGGTGATCAGCGCGGGGGCCACCTCGTCGGCCAGCGTCGCGACCGTGGCCCGCGCCTCCTTCTCGCAGGTGCTGCAGGAGCAGCTCGACACGATGCTCGACACCGACTGCGTGACCCAGCCGGTGCTGCTGCCCGCCGGCTGCCCCTTCGGGCGGCAGGTCGACGACCGCGTCACGGGCGAGCCGGCGTGGAGCATCGTCGCCTACCCGCAGGTGGCCGTCCAGCCCGGCACGGTGTCGGGACAGTGGCTCGTCACCGAGGCCGCGGGCACGGCGCACCTCGTCGTCGACGCGCAGTCGCTCTTCGACGGGCGTCGCTACGCGATCGACGAGGACGTCCCCTTCACCGTCAGCTACACGATGAACATCGGCACGGACGACGTCCTGACCTTCCAGTAGGTCAGCCGCTCTCGACGATCAGGAACCGACTGGTCGGATCTCCTGATCCGTGCACGATTCAGGACCCTGGCTCCCCCTGTCGCACCAGGCAGGACGCATCTTCCTGAATGAGGAGCGAGCAGGACCGGACACGAGGAGGCGGCCCCCGCCCCGGTGGGGGAGGGGGCCGCCAGGTGGTGGGCCGGTCGGGCAGGCGAGGTCGCCCTACCGCGCGGCGACCTCGTGCCGGCGGCGTCGGCGGCGGGCCGCCTCGAGGGCGAGCAC
>NZ_CAUPYL010000270.1:0-2764 GCF_963515265.1 uncultured Frigoribacterium sp. | reverse complement strand
CCGTCGCCCCCGGCGGGAGCAGCGCCTCGAGCCAGCCCACGTCCGCGGCGGAGAGCACGTCCAGGGGGTCGAGGTCGAGTCCCGCGCGCCAGACGACCTCGGGCAGCCGCACCTCGCCCAGGTCGCCGTGCACGACGACCTCGAGCTGGACGGCGCTGTCCGGGGCACCCCAGCGGTCGTCGCCCGCACGGTGCCCGTAGCGGTCGGGCAGCAGGCCGAGGCCGGCCGAGGCGCCGACCTCGAGCAGGGCCACCGGCCCCTCCACCCGGGCGAGGGCGAGCGACACGGGGCTGGTGCGCCGCACGTCGTTGGTCTGCGTGAGCCGCCGGCCGAGCTCGTCGAGGAACCGGTCGGGGTGGTCGAGCAGCCAGCGACGCAGCTCGGGCCAGGGGCCGAGGGGCGCACCCAGCCACCTCGCGACGGCGAGCACGAGCACCGGCTGGCGCCGCGCCTCCTCGGCTCGCTCGACCAGCGCGAGCACCTCGGCGTCGGCGGCGACGCCCCGGGCGGCGGCGGCCCAGGTCGGCGAGCCCTCGAGCAGGACGGCGTCCGCGTAGGCGGCGAAGCGGTCGGAGAGGGTCGGCGGCGGTGTCACCGGCCGAGTCTCGCACCCCTGGGAGGCAGCCCCGAGGAGGCGGCGGCGCGGAATGGGCGTCGGCGGCGCGGTGTTCAATGGAGAGTCCCCGACGAGCAGGCCCCGACGCCTGCGAGTCCCCCCTGACGCAGAGGAGTGCACCATGGCGAACGAGCCCGTGTCGTACCAGGTCGAGAAGTCCGACGAAGAGTGGCGTCGTGAGCTCGACCCCCAGGCCTACCAGGTGCTCCGCCAGGCGGCGACCGAGCGCCCGTGGACGGGCGAGCTGCTCGACGAGAGCCGTGCCGGCATCTACGCCTGCGCCGCATGCGGCGCCGAGCTCTTCAAGAGCGGCACCAAGTTCGACAGCGGCTGCGGCTGGCCGAGCTTCTACGAGTCGGTCGACCCGGAGGCCGTCCAGCTGATCGAGGACGACTCGCTCGGCATGGTCCGCACCGAGGTCCGCTGTGCCACCTGCGGGTCGCACCTCGGCCACGTGTTCCCCGACGGCTTCGGCACCCCGACCGGCGACCGCTACTGCATGAACTCGATCTCGCTCGACTTCAAGGCCGAGGGCACCTCGACCGGCGACCAGGCCCGGGCCTGATGGGCACCGTCGCCGACGCTGCCCGCCGGCGACGGTCCCGCTCGAAGGTGACCGACGAGGCGCCCGGGCACGAGCAGCTCCTCGAGCTCGTGCAGGCGGCCGCGACGGTGGCCGACCACTCGTCGCTGCGGCCGTGGCGCCTGATCGAGCTGCGCGGCGACGACCGGCTGCTGATCGGTCGAGGGCTCGCCGAGGCGAGCGGTGCCGACGGGAAGTCGGCCGAGAAGCTCGAGCAGAAGTCTTTCCGGGCGCCGCTCGTCCTCGCCGTCGTGCTCTCGCCGGTCGAGAGCCGCAAGGTGCCCGAGTGGGAACAGGAGAGCGTCGCCTCGGGCGTCGCCCACCTGCTGTCGCTCGTGCTCGACGACGAGGGCTGGGGCGTGTTCTGGCGCACGGGCACCGACACGCGCCACGAGGCTGTGCACCGGGCCCACGGGCTGGCGTCGCACGAGAAGCTGCTCGGCTGGCTCTACGTCGGCGGGCGGACCGAGCGCGACGAGAAGCCCCGCAAGCTGCTCGAGCCCGGGCGCTTCGTCAGCGCACCGGGCTCGGCGACGGCCTAGGCCTCGGCCTCGGCCTCGGCGGGGAGGCTGCGCCTGGCAGGCCGTGCCTCCCAGGCCGCCACTACCAGGACTTGCGGCTCTGCCCCACGACGGTGATCGGCAGCCAGAAGGAGCCGGTCATCAGCACGATTCCCGCGAAGAAGACGAAGGCGTTGGGCTCGTCCTGGCCGAACGAGTACGCGAAGAGCGCGAAGCTCGCGAGCAGCAGGATGATCGAGCCGATGGCGGTCAGGACGTTGGTCATGGGAGCTCCTCGTGGTCGGTGCCCGGGGCGACCGGGCGCGACCGCACGGGTCGCTGCAGCTCCTACTTCACCACTTGCGCCGGGTCTGCGCCAATCCTGCGTGGCGTGCAGGCCGTCAGCCGCACCCCCGCCCGTGCCCGTCGCACTCCTCACCTGCCCGTCGTCCGTACGACGTCGGGTCGGTAAGATGGACCTGCCCGCCGCCTTGGCGCAGTCCGGTAGCGCAGTGCTCTTGTAAAGCGAAGGTCGTCGGTTCGAATCCGACAGGCGGCTCCCCCGGCCCCGTCCCGCCCCTCGGCGAGGCGGGGCCTTACCGTGTCGGCCGCAGCCCTGCCCCCGCCACACCGCCCCGCCCCGCCCCGCAGCACCCGACGACGTGCGCTCCCGACGAGAGGACCTCTCGACCGTGCCGTCCCGCCCGCCCGCCGCCGCCTCCGGCAGCCCCTTCCCCCGGCCCCGAGACCTGCTGCGCGTAGGGCCGCACGACGGCGCCCACCTGCCCGCGCTGCGCGTGGCCGTCTCGGTCGTGCTGCCGCTCGCCGTGCTCGTCGCGATCGGGCACGCCGAGTGGGCGCCCTACGCGACGTTCGGCGCGTTCGCGTCGGCGTTCGGCCGCGGACTCGGACGCGTGCAGCGACTCGGCATGCAGCTCGAGGCGGGCGCGCTGCTCGTCGTGGTCGTCGTGCTCGGCACGGTGCTCTCGGCGGCGTCGCTGCCCGCCGTGGCCCTGGTGCCGGTCGTGGCGCTCGTGGCGGGGGCGGCCTCCGTGGTCGCGGACG
>NZ_CAUPYL010000269.1:0-2769 GCF_963515265.1 uncultured Frigoribacterium sp. | reverse complement strand
CGGTGCAGGTGCGGCGCCCTCGGAGGCGACCGGTGCTGCCGACCCGGGCCGCGCCTCCGGCGCCGACCTCTGGCCCGCCGGAGCCGGCTTCGACTACCAGCTCGGAGGCGCCTCCCCCGTGCCCGACGGCGTGACGGTCGTCGCCCGCGACAGCACCGACGAGCCCGCCGGCGCCGGGTTCGACATCTGCTACGTGAACGGGTTCCAGACGCAGCCCGGCGCGGTCTGGCCCGAGTCCCTGCTGCTGCACGACGCCTCCGGCGGGCTGCTCGTCGACCCCGGCTGGCCGGACGAGCACCTCTTCGACACCTCCACCGCCGAGGCGAGGGAGGCGCTGGCCGAGCTGCAGGCTCCGGTCATCGACGGCTGCGCGGCGGCCGGCTTCGACGCGGTGGAGTTCGACAACCTCGACTCGTACAGCCGCTCCGACGGCGCGCTCGACCTCGACGACGCGGTCGCCTTCGCGACGCTGCTCGTCGCGCGCACCCACCAGGCAGGCCTCGCCGCCGGCCAGAAGAACACCGCCGAGCTGGAGGCGCGCGGCCGCGACGAGATCGGCTTCGACTTCGCCGTCGTCGAGGAGTGCGACCTGTACTCCGAGTGCGGGGCGTTCACGGACGTGTACGGCGATAACGTGCTCGCGATCGAGTACACGGACGACCTGCGCGACACGGTCGAGGGGCTGTGCTCGCGCGAGTCGACCCCGCACAGCACGGTCGTGCGCGACCGCGATCTCGTGCCCGCGGACGACCCCGCGTACTCGTTCACCCACTGCTGACCCTGAGTGCATGTCGGCGGGTTCCCGTGGCCCGCGGCGGGTCAGCGCCCACCCGCCACGCATGACAGGAACCCGCCGCACGCCACAGGAACCCGCCGCATGCCAGAGCGACCCGCCGCCGACTCTCGCTCGCACGCGGGAGGAGCTGCGGCGCGCGGCTACGCCTCGCGGGTGATCTCCACCGTCACGAACAGCGACGACGCGCCCGACCCCGCGTACACCCCGCGCAGCGGCGGCACGTCGCGGTAGTCCCGGCCGTGGCCGACGACCACGTGACGGTCGCCGATGTCGATCAGGTTGGTGGGGTCGTAGCCGTGCCAGGCGCCGCAGAACCACTCGATCCAGGCGTGCGACTCGCCCGTGACCGTCTCGCGCAACTCCGCCGACGGCCGTGGGTGCAGGTACCCGCTGACGTACCGCGCCGGGATCCCCGCCGCGCGGAGCGCCCCCACGGTCACGTGCGCGATGTCCTGACAGACCCCGGCCCGGGCGGCCCAGCTCTCGGCGGCCGTCGTCTTCACGTTGGTGACGCCGGGCAGGTACCGGACCGCGCCTCCTACCCTCTGGCAGATCTCCATCGCGGTCGAGCAGGGCGAGGTCGACGCCCCCTTCGCCTCGAGGGCCAGGTCGACCAGGTCGGCCGGCGGCGCCGTCAGCGGCGTCTGCTCGAGGTGCTCGACGAACTGGGCGGTGGCGCCGGCGACCCGGGCCAGGTCGTCCCAGCCCGTCGTCGTCTCGGGGTGCAGCACCGGGCGCAGCTCGACGGTCGACGTCGCCGTCAGCGACAGCTGCCGGTGCGGCAGCAGCACCTCGAACGCCGACACCCGGGTGCCCCAGTAGTCGACGTACTCGTGCGTCCCCGCGGCCGGGTCGATGCGGAGGTGCGACGAGAGGACGAACTGCCCCTCGGCGTGCGCCGGCAGCATGCGCGCCTCGTTGTAGCTCGCGACGGCCTCGCCGGCGTAGGAGAAGCCGGTGTGGTGGCGGATCCGCAGCCGGCTCACGATCGCTCACCGACCCAGGTCGGCGCCGCGCTGGTCGGGAAGTACCGCTGACGGATCGCCTCGGAGGCGGCGCTCGTCGCCGCCTGGACGGCGTCCATCTGGGCCGGCAGGTCGTCGAGGATGTCGCCGATCGGCCGGAACTCGAGCTCGCTGCGCATCTGCCCGAGGATCCGCACGCCGCCGTCGGTCGCGATCACCCGCCCGTTCGACGGCTCGACCTCGCGGAGGCACGCCTCGGCGCGGCTGACCGCGAACATCACACTGCGCGGGAACAGCCGGTCGAGCAGCAGGAACTCCGCCGCGTTGCGGGCGCTCGGCACGCCCCGGTAGGTGCGCAGGTAGGCCTCGTAGGCGCCGCACGAGCGGAGGATCGTCGTCCACGACGGCCCCGACGCCTCGGTCAGCGTGCGCGTGGCGAGCAGCCGCGCCGTCATGTCGGCGCGCTCGATCGAGCGGCCGAGCGTGAAGAACTGCCACACCTCGTCGCGGCTCGTGGCGCTCTCGATGATCCCCACGGCGAGCGCGCTCCGCTCCCGCACCCAGGCGAAGAACTCGTGCACCTTGTCGTCCGCGACCTTGCGCGGCATGCGGGCACGGGTCGTGTTGAGGCACTCCCACAGCTCTGTCGAGACGATCTCGCGAGCCCGTCGGGCGTTCTCCCTGGCGGCGCCGAGCGAGTAGGCGATGGAGGCCGGGTCGTGCCGGTCGACGGCGAGCCGCGCGAGCACGTCGCCTCGTGTCAGCGCCTCGTCGGAGGCGGCCTCGCTGCCCATCACCGCGAGGAGGCTGCGGCAGGCGGTGTCCTCGTCGATCCACGGATCCTCGAGCAGCAGCTGCAGGTGCACGTCGAGGATGCGCGCCGTCCCGTCGGACCGCTCGATGTACCGGCCGATCCAGAAGAGGCTCTCGGCGATGCGGCTCAGCATGGTCGTCCTTCGGTCGTGGTGGCGGGTCTCGCCTGCTGCTGCTGTTGCTGCTGCTGTTGCT
>NZ_CAUPYL010000268.1:0-2771 GCF_963515265.1 uncultured Frigoribacterium sp. | reverse complement strand
GGTCGGCACGGCCTCGCCGACGCCCTCCAGGGGCGCGGCGAAGCGCCGGTGCTGCGCCTCGACGCGGGCGAGCGCGTCCTCGGCCCAGCGCACCTGCTCGCGGAGCGAGTGCGAGGGGTCGCCGCCGAGGTCGGCGATCTGCGCGAGGGCCTGCTCACGGGCACGGAGCGCGACCTCCTCGTCGTCGGCCGCGCGCCTCCTCGTCTCGGTCGCCTCGCGCTTCGCGAGCTGGACCCGGTCGACCTCGCCGCCCACCCAGTCGCCGACCTTGCCGGCCAGCCAGACGCGCAGGCGGCTCGGCTCGGCGCCGGGCTCGTCGCCCTCGGCCAGCAGCCGGCGCTTGGCCGTCGCGTCGTCGCCCGCGGCCTGCCATTGCTCGGCGAGGGCCGGCACGGGCTCGAGCACCTCGAGCTTCTTGCGGGTCGTCTCGAAGACGTCGTAGAGCTGCGAGGCCTCGCGGTAGGTCGCCAGCGTCGTCTCCCAGCGCGACAGCGCCTTCGGCTGCGTCAGCACGAACTGCGTGAACAGCTCGTCGATCGAGAAGACGCCCTTCGACGCCTGGGCACGACGCAGCAGCGTCAGCGCCTTGAGCTGCGACTCGTCGCTGCCGCCGATGCCGAGCACGCCGCAGAGCCGGACGCGCAGCTCGGGCTGCGAGTAGGTCACGAGGTCGTGCGCGGGGTCGACGAGGCGGCTGAGCGAGCTCTTCGTCAGCGGGGAGGTGCTGGTGGGGTCGCGGCGCGCCTCGGTCAGGCGGCTGAGGTCGAAGCGGCCGCGGACGAGCAGGTAGACCGTCGACTGGGTGACCTCGTCCTGGCTGGACGTCTCCGGGCCGATCCAGGCGAGGCGGACGGCGGTGAGGGTCTCGCCGAGCTCGGTGCTCCAGGTGATGGCCGAGCCGCTCGCGAACGCCTCGCCGAGCGGGCGGAGGAACCGCGTCGTCGTCTGGTCGGAGGCAGCGTCGCGCACCTCGTCGGTCTTGCCGCGGGCGTAGCTGTAGACGGTGCGCTCGGAGCGCTGGCGGGAGTCGTCGCGGGCAGCGCGGTTGAACTCCTGCGGGTTCGGCATGATCACGGCGCTCATCGCGTCGAGCACGGTCGACTTGCCCCGCCCGGTCGGGCCGAGGATCGCGATGCCGCCGCGTCCGACGGGCATGCGGTGCAGGCCGGCGTAGCTGCCCCAGTTGAGCAGCTGCACGAGCTCGATGCGGTACTGGCCCGAGTGGAACATCCCGAGGTCGGGGGCGTCGTCGGGGGCGACGTCGACGTCGAGCGCGGGGGTCTCGGGAGCGGTGTCGGTCGTGACGCCGGAGGCGAGTGCGGGTGCGGTTGCGTTCGCGGCGGCCGGGGCAGCCGAGGCAGCCGGGGCAGCCGAGGAGGCAGTGGTCGCGTCGGCGGGGGAGGCGGGGGTCATGCCGGGTCTGCTTCCGTGTCGCGGGGGAGGTCGAGCGGGAGGTCGAGGTCGAGCGCGACCGCCGTGGGGTCGGGGGCGTGCTGGTCGGCGTCGGGCTCGTCGGGGTCGGTGTCAGCCTCGTCAGCCTCGTCGGCATCTGCGTCGGACTCCGCCTCCGCAGCCGGCTCCGCCTCGTCGAGGTCCGGACCGACCTCGACGTCGGGACCTGCGCCTCCTGCGGCGTCGAGGTACACCTGCTCGAGGTGGGCCAGCTGCTCGGGCCTGACCAAGGGGACGATCGCGGGCGAGACGGTGAAGAGCTGCGGGTCGTCGGGCTCGGGCTCGAGCAGGTCGCGGGACACCATCGCGGCGATCGCGGCGTCGACGCGACGGTCGGCCCGCACCTCGTCGCGACCGGTGTCGTCGTGGAACCGGCCGAGGAACTCGGCGACCTGGTCGCGCGAGACGACGACGGCCTCGTCGTCACCGTCGGTGTACGCGTGCTCGCGCCGGAGGAACACGAGCAGGAACGACGCGTCGCGCGACAGCGGCTTCTCGCGGCGCAGCAGCACGGGGGCGTCGTCGCCGCCCGACTGGCGCTTGAACGCGACCTCGTGCCCGTGGTCGACCTCGAGGTCGAGGAACAGCTCGGAAAGGCGGGCGCGGATGTCGGCCTCGTGTGCCAGGAGGCCGGCCCACGCCTCCTTCTGCCTCGCCCGCGAGACGAAGCGGTGGGTCAGCAGGGTGACGAGCGCACGACGGCCGGCGAGGGGGAGCGTGCCGGGGGCGGCGAGGACGTCGACGGCAGCGGCGTCACCGGTGGCATCGCCTGCGCCGGCGTCCGGTGCGGCGTCCTCGACCTCGGGCGTCGTGTCGACGGGGGCATCGGTCATGCGGGGTCTCCCTGGAGGTGCAGCGGGGAAGCAGCGTCGGCGTCGTCGGCCTCGGCATCAGCGGAGCGGGTGAAGACGAGGCGGGGCAGCACGACCTCGCGGCCCGTGCCTCCCTCGTCGGCGGTGAGCACGACGGACTCGCGGTCGTCGGTGACGAGGCCCCGGTCGACGGCGAGGTCGAGCATGCTCAGCACGAGGCCGAGGCGGCGGAACTCGGGCTCGGTGGCGAGCCACACGTCGGTGCTCGACACCTCGGCACGCTCGGCGAGGAGCCGGTCGAGCATGCCCGCGACGGCGGCGGGGCTCGTGCCGGCGGTGAGGCGCAGGGCGACGCGGTCGGCCTCGGGCAGGGCCAGGTCGCCCTCGGTGACCTGCACGTCCACGGTGGGCCGGCCGCGCTCGCTCCAGAGCTGCAGCTGCGTGAGGTCGACGGCGTCGAGCGGGCCGAGGCCCAGCACGTCGGCCGGCAGCACGGCGGCTCCCGGC
>NZ_CAUPYL010000267.1:0-2803 GCF_963515265.1 uncultured Frigoribacterium sp. | reverse complement strand
CGTCGCGTCCGGGCCGCAGGTCGGTCCCGGAGTGTCGGGGGATCGGGTTAGGCTCGGTGCACGTCGTCCGACAGGGGGCGACGACGATCTCGTAGGGAGGCCGGGCATGGCACGCATCGGTGAGAGCGCTGATCTGCTCAAGTGCTCGTTCTGCGGCAAGAGCCAGAAGCAGGTCCAACAGCTGATCGCCGGCCCCGGCGTCTACATCTGCGACGAGTGCGTCGAGCTCTGCAACGAGATCATCGAAGAGCGCCTGGCCGAGGCGGGCGACGAGCCCACGAGCGAGTTCGACCTCCCCAAGCCCCGCGAGATCTACTCGTTCCTCGAGGAGTACGTCATCGGGCAGGACGCCGCGAAGCGCGCCCTCTCCGTGGCCGTCTACAACCACTACAAGCGCATCCGCGCCGCGTCGACGCTGACGGCGGCCGAGTCCCTCGCCGACGAGGTCGAGATCTCGAAGTCCAACATCCTGCTGATCGGCCCGACGGGGTGCGGCAAGACCTACCTCGCCCAGACCCTGGCCAAGCGGCTCAACGTCCCGTTCGCCGTCGCGGACGCGACCGCCCTCACCGAGGCGGGCTACGTCGGCGAGGACGTCGAGAACATCCTGCTCAAGCTCGTCCAGGCAGCGGACTACGACGTCAAGCGCGCCGAGACGGGCATCATCTACATCGACGAGATCGACAAGATCGCGCGCAAGGCCGAGAACCCGTCGATCACCCGCGACGTGTCGGGCGAGGGCGTGCAGCAGGCGCTGCTCAAGATCCTCGAGGGCACGGTCGCCTCCGTGCCTCCCCAGGGCGGTCGCAAGCACCCGCACCAGGAGTTCATCCAGGTCGACACGACCAACGTGCTCTTCATCGTCGCCGGGGCCTTCTCCGGCCTCGAGGACATCATCTCGAACCGCGCGGGCAAGCGCGGCATCGGCTTCGGCGCCCCGTTGCACAGCAAGGAAGACGAGGCGGCCCTCTTCAGCGAGGTCCTCCCCGAAGACCTGCACAAGTTCGGGCTGATCCCCGAGTTCATCGGGCGCCTCCCCGTCGTGACGACGGTGACGCAGCTCGATCAGGCTGCCCTGATGCAGATCCTCACCGAGCCGAAGAACGCCCTCGTGCGGCAGTACCAGCGCATGTTCGAGATCGACGGGGTCGAGCTGCAGTTCGAGCACGAGGCCCTCGAGTCGATCGCCGACCTCGCCGTCCTCCGCCAGACCGGTGCTCGTGGCCTCCGGGCGATCCTCGAAGAGGTGCTCGGGCCGATCATGTTCGACGTCCCTTCCGACGACACCGTCGGCACGGTCGTCGTGACGCGCGCCTCCGTGCTCGAGAACGCGGCGCCGACGATCGTTCCCCGTCTCGTGGACGAGCGCGTCGAGAAGTCGGCCTAGCCTCGCTTCCTCTCCGCACCTCCTGAACGCCCTGGACGCCTGTCGTCCAGGGCGTTCACGCGTCTCGGCCCGTGCTGTCGGCGGGTTCCTGCCCTCCTCGGCAGGTGATCGCGGCCTCGTCCCTGATGTCGACGGGTCTCCGTCGTGCGTGGCGGGTCAGCGCCCGCCCGCCGACGGCGACGGGAACCCGCCGACTCTGGCAACGACATGCCGGGGGCGACGGGAACCCGCCGGCAGGTGCCGGGCAGGGGCGCGATCAGGCGAGGCCGCGGCGTTCCAGCAGCGGCTCGACCCGGGCGTCGCGGCCACGGAAGTCGCGGTAGGCCTCGAGGGGGTCCTTCGACCCGCCGACGCCGAGCAGACGTGCTCGGAACCGGTCGCCCGCCTCCCTGCTCAGTCCGCCGTTCTCCTCGAACCACTCGACGGCGTCGGCGTCCAGCACCTCGCTCCAGATGTACGAGTAGTAGCCGGCGTCGTAGCCGCCCGCGAAGGTGTGGGCGAAGTACGTGCTCGAGTAGCGAGGGGGCACCTGCGCGAGGTCGAGGCCGACCGCGGCCAGCGCCTCCTGCTCGAACGCCTCGACGTCGTCGACCCGGTCGGCCTGCTCGGGCGAGAGCCTGTGCCACGCCTGGTCCAGCAGGGCGCTGGCGAGGTACTCGCTCGTCGCGAACCCCTCCCCGTAGGTGCGCGAGGCAACGAGCTTCTCGACCAGCTCGCGCGGCATCCGCTCGCCCGTGACGTGGTGGACGGCGTAGTTCTCGAGCACCTCCGGCCAGAGCATCCACATCTCGTTGACCTGGCTCGGGAACTCCACGAAGTCGCGGAACACGTTCGTGCCCGAGAACGACGGGTAGGTGACCCGGGCCAGCAGGCCGTGCAGGGCGTGGCCGAACTCGTGGAACAGCGTCGTCACCTCGTCGAGCGTGAGCAGGGTCGGCGAGCCGGCCGCGGGCTTCGAGACGTTGAGGTTGTTGACGACGACGGGCGGGAGCCCCAGCAGGTCCGACTGCGACACGAGCGGGTTCATCCAGGCCCCGCCGCGCTTCAAGTCGCGGGTGTAGAGGTCGAGCACGTACAGGCCGACGGGCGCTCCGCCGTCCTCGGTCACCTCGAAGACCCGGGCCTCCGGGTGCGGGCCGACGAGGTCCCGCCGCTCGGCGAACTCGAGACCGTAGAGGCGGGAGGCGGCGTGGAAGACACCGTCGTGCAGCACCCGGTCGGCCTCGAAGTAGTCGCGCATCACCGCTGTGTCGACGTCGAAGCGCTGTGCACGGACCTTCTCCGCCCAACAGGCCCAGTCGCAGGCGCGGACCTCGCCGCCGCCGTCGCTTCCCGCCTCGCTCGCGGCGAGCCGGCGCAGGTCGACGAGCTCGGCGGCGGCGTTCCGGGCCGCGGGCGCCGCGAGCCGGCCGAGCA
>NZ_CAUPYL010000266.1:0-2814 GCF_963515265.1 uncultured Frigoribacterium sp. | reverse complement strand
GCCGAGCGGCCGGGCGGGCTCACCTGGGTGGGGGCCCCGGGCGGGCCGGAGGCGCGCGACGCCCTGCGCCGGGAGCGACAGGAACAGGAGGAGCGCGAGCGGCTGGAGGAGCAGCGGGGGCCGGGGAGGCTGCCCGACTTCGGCTCGGAGCCCCCGCGCGCACCGACGGCGGTGCCGACCGTCGAGGTGCCCGACTTCACGTTCGACCTGCCCGGATCCGGGGACGGGGAGGCGACGGTCGGCCCGTGAGGCGTATCCTCGGCAGACGCCCTCCGGGGCGGAGCCGACGACGATGTCGGCACGGACGACGAAGGAGTCGACCAGATGACCACTCACACCCCCACAGGCCTCCCGGTCGCGCGCGTCACCCGCGTGCCCCTCACCCCGGCTCCCCGGCGAGGCGTCTCGCCCGTGACCGGCGGCAAGCGCGTGGCGTTCCTCACCGCGGGCGGGCTCGTGCTCGTCGTCGCGATGGGCCTCATGCCCGTGCTGGGGCAGCTCGTCGGCTAGGGGACCGGGCCGGCGCCTCCTCGGCGCTGCGCGGCAGTTCATCAGGCGACGCGACGGCGACGAGCCGACGTGACGGATCGCGGTAGTTCGTCGCTGCCGCTGCCGCGGTCGCGTCGCGCTGCCCGCGCTGCCTGTGCTTCTCGCGTCGTCTCGCCCGGCTCGCGCACGGGGACGCCGCGCAGGGACGGCGCGTGGGGCGGGCGCTAGGAGGTGCGGCGCGAGCCGAGCACGCAGAACTCGTTGCCCTCGGGGTCGGCGAGCACCACCCAGGAGGCGTCGGACTGGCCGACGTCGACGCGCACGGCACCGAGGGCCTCGAGCCGCGCGACCTCGGCCGCCTGGTCGTCGGGACGGAAGTCGAGGTGCAGCCGATCTTTGACGACCTTGGGCTCGGGCACGCGCACGAACAGCAGCCCGGGGAGCGAATCGGGGGTCGGCCGCAGCTCGGGCTCGTCGCCCGGCTCGCTGATGTCGACCCAGCCGAGTGCCTCGCGCCACCAGGCGGCGAGCGAGTCAGGGTCGAGCGCGTCGACGACGACCTGTTCCCACTCGAGCGTCATGCTCGCGCCTAGGCGCTCTTGCTCTGGTGGTCGTCCGCGCCCTCGTCGAGGTCGGTGTCCACGTCGGAGTCGTCGTCGAAGTCGTCGGCCCACCGGTCGACGTACTCGTCGGAATCGCTCTTGGTCGCAAGCTCTTTTTCGAGCGCACCGTAGTTGGTGTCAGGGCTGAAGTACTTCAGCTCTCTGGCGACCTTGGTGTGCTTGGCTTTTTGACGGCCGCGCCCCATGCGTGACCCCCTCGTGAATTCGGCCCGGAAACGGTGTCGGACGAACCGGGAACTACCGACAGGTGACGTTGCAAAACTGCATCGATCTTAGCATGTGCCCCCAGCCCCGACGGCCTGTCACGGGCGGCCCCCACGGGCGTCGAGGAACCCTCGCACCTGGTCGTCGCGGAGGGCCTCGCGGAGCTCCGAGATCGCCACGTCGTCGGGGAGGACGATCGACTGGCCGTCGGCCGAGGTTCCGGTGCCGGCGGTCGGGATGGTGAAGAAGTCGACGTCGTCGGGGCGCAGGCCACGGAGGCCGGCGCCGAGCGCCACGAGGGTGCCGGCGTCGAGGTCGGCGTCGACCGTGACGTGCGGCGCGGTCGCGGTGAGGAAGCCGGTGACGCGCGTCGGGTCGGTGAGGGTCGCCCGGCTGACGAGGGTGCGCAGGACGCCCTCGAGGAACGCCTGCTGGTTCTTGACCCTCTGGAAGTCGGCGTCGGAGAACGCGTAGCGCTCCCGGACGAAGGCGAGCGCGGAGTCGCCCTCGAGGTGGTTGACGCCCTGCACGTACTCGTGGGCGGACCTGGGGTCGGACGACGAGCTGCGGAACGCCTTCTCGCTCACCACGTCGACTCCGCCCAGCGCGGTCGTCATGTCGGCGAACCCCTCGAAGTCGTCGATCGCCACGTGGTCGACGCGCGCGCCGAGCAGCTGCTCGACGGTCTGCACCGCGAGCGGGCTGCCGCCGTGCGCGAAGGCGGAGTTGACCTTGCCCTCGCCGCGGCCGGGGACCGGCACCCACAGGTCGCGCATGACCGACATCACCGAGGCGTGCTGCCGGTCGGCGTCGACGTGCAGCAGCATCATCGTGTCGGTGCGCTGGTCGGAAGGCGAATCGTCGTCGAGCGTCGTCTCGTCGCCCCGGGAGTCGGAGCCCATCAGCAGCACGTTCAGCGACCCGTCGTCCGCGGGCGCCGGGCGGCCGTCGTCGGCGGGGAACGCGTCGTCGAGGGTCGTGGTCTCGTCGTCCCACGACGAGGCCAGGTGCAGCGCGTACCCGCCGGCCGCGACGCCCGCGACGACGAGGAGGGCGACGAGTGCGACGGCGACCCCGATCAGGGCGAGGGCGGCACGCGAGCGGGGCCTGCGGCGGCCTCGCCGGCCGTGGCGATCGTCGCGCTCGTCACGCTCGTTGCGTTCGTCACGCTCGTCGCGCTCGTCGCCGGACGAGGAGGCGGTGGTCGCGTCGTCGTCGTGGCCCAGTCCGAGGGCAGAGAGGTCGTCCATGGTGGTGCTCCGGGATGCGTCGGCGGGTGCCTGCCCGGGCGGGCGGGCTCGCCCTCGTCTCCCGAGGGCCGACCAGACGATATCTCACGGGTGATACATCAGTCCAGGACGTGTCGACGATGTCGAGGCGATGCCCAGGCTCGGCCCCAGCGGCAGCCGCGGCCGCAGCCTGGTCGTGGGCGAGCAGTCAGGCGAGAAGGGACGCCGTGAGCGTGGGCCCACGCCTACGGCGTCCCTTCTCGCTGTAC
>NZ_CAUPYL010000265.1:0-2817 GCF_963515265.1 uncultured Frigoribacterium sp. | reverse complement strand
ACGCGATCTGGGGCGAGCGCGGCGCGGTCGGCACGCTGCGGCCCGAGCTCGTCCGGCTCCGCCACGTGCTCGAGGCGGTCGCCCCCTCGCTCGTGCCGACGTCGCGGCCGTACCGGCTGCCAGCGAGACTGGCCACGGACGCCGACGAGGTCGTCCACCTGCTCGACCGCGGAGCGCACCGTGCCGCCCTGCGCGCCGCGACGGGTCCGCTCCTGCCGGGCTCGTCGGCCCCGGGCGTCGAGCGCCTCCGCGGCGACCTGGCACGACACCTCGGGGAGTCCCTTCGCACCTCGGGCTCGATCGACGTGCTGCTGCAGTGGGTGGCCACCGCCCAGGGCGCCGACGACGAGCCGGCCCGCCGTGAGCTGCTGCGGCTGCTGCCGCCCCGGTCGCCCCGCAGGGCGGGTCTCGTCGCGGGCGTCGCCGAGGGTCCCGCAGCGGGTCGAGACGCGCAACGGGACGCAACGTCCGCCGACCTACCCTGACCCCACGGGCCGCGCGATCCGTGGCCTCCGACACCGTCGTCGAAAGGGACAGCCATGACCGTCACCACTCCCCCGAGCACCTACGCGCAGCCCGGCCAGCCGGGCGCCGCCGTGCAGTTCGCGGCCCGTTACGACCACTTCATCGGGGGCGAGTACGTCGCCCCCGCGAGCGGGCAGTACTTCGAGAACCCGAGCCCCGTGAACGGCAAGCCCTTCACCGAGGTCGCCCGGGGCAACGCGCAGGACGTCGACCGCGCCGTCGAGGCGGCGTGGCGAGCGTTCGACTCCTGGAAGCGCACCACCATCGCCGAGCGCTCGATCGTCCTCAACAAGATCGCCGACCGGATGGAGGCGAACCTCGAGATGCTGGCCGTCGCCGAGACCTGGGACAACGGCAAGCCGATCCGCGAGTCGCTGGCCGCCGACGTGCCGCTGGCGATCGACCACTTCAGGTACTTCGCCGGCGCCATCCGCGCCCAGGAGGGCTCGACCGGCGAGATCGACGGCGACACCGTCGCGTACCACTTCCACGAGCCGCTCGGCGTGGTGGGCCAGATCATCCCCTGGAACTTCCCGCTGCTGATGGCGGTGTGGAAGCTCGCCCCTGCCCTCGCCGCGGGCAACTGCGTCGTGCTGAAGCCGGCCGAGCAGACCCCTGCGTCGATCCACGTGTTCATGGACCTGATCAAGGACCTGCTGCCCGCCGGCGTGCTCAACATCGTCAACGGCTTCGGCGTCGAGGCCGGCGCTCCCCTGGCCAGCCACCCGAACATCCGCAAGATCGCCTTCACCGGAGAGACGACCACCGGTCGGCTCATCATGCAGATGGCCAGCGAGAACCTCATCCCCGTCACCCTGGAGCTCGGCGGCAAGAGCCCCAACGTCTTCTTCGCCGACGTCGCCGACGAGCAGGACGACTTCTACGACAAGGCGCTCGAGGGCTTCTCGTTCTTCAACCTCAACTCGGGCGAGGTCTGCACCTGCCCGTCCCGGGCGCTCGTGCAGCAGTCGATCTACGACCAGTTCACGGCCGACGGCATCGAGCGGGTGAAGAAGGTCAAGCAGGGCGACCCCCTGTCGCTCGACACGATGATCGGCGCACAGGCCTCGAACGACCAGCTCGAGAAGATCCTCAGCTACATGGACATCGGCAAGCAGGAGGGCGCGACGCTGCTGCTCGGCGGCGACCGCGCCGACCTCGGCGGCGACCTGACCGACGGCTACTACGTCAACCCGACGATCTTCGAGGGCAGGAACTCGATGCGCATCTTCCAGGAGGAGATCTTCGGCCCGGTCCTCAGCCTCACGAGCTTCTCGGACTACGACGACGCGATCAAGATCGCCAACGACACCCTCTACGGCCTCGGCGCCGGCGTGTGGAGCCGCAACGGCGCCCAGCTCTACCGGGCCGGCCGCGACATCCAGGCGGGCCGCGTCTGGTCGAACACCTACCACCAGTACCCCGCGGGGGCGGCGTTCGGCGGCTACAAGCAGTCCGGCATCGGCCGCGAGAACCACAAGATGATGCTCGACCACTACCAGCAGACCAAGAACCTGCTGGTCAGCTACGCGGACGGCCCGATGGGCTTCTTCTGATGGACACGGCAGCGAAGGAGGCGCGGGTCGGCCCGGCCGACCCTGCCCCGGCACCCGAGGCGGTCGCCCCGCCCTCCCGGGTCGACGTCTCCGCGGAGGCGGCGGCGTTCCTCGTCGACCTCACGGCCAAGCACGGTCCGCTGATGTTCCACCAGTCGGGCGGCTGCTGCGACGGCTCGTCGCCGATGTGCTACCCGGTGGGCTTCTTCAGGGTCGGCGCGGTCGACGTCCACCTGGGCGACCTGCACGTCGACGCTCTCGACCCGATCGAGGTGTACATGTCGCGCAGCCAGTTCGAGTACTGGAAGTGGACGCACCTCACGATCGACGTCGTCGCGGGCCGGGGCGCCGGCTTCTCGGTCGAGTCGCCCGAGGGGCGCCGGTTCCTGATCCGGTCGCGCATGCTCGACGACGCCGAGCAGGCCGCCCTCGGGCTCGTCCCGGGAAGCTGATCGAGAGGGCCCCGCAGGCCTACGGCGTCTGCGCCGCTGCCGTCCCGCCCTCGGCGGGCGGCAGGGCGTAGACGCCGTGGCCGGTCCGCACGATGACGCCCTGCCGCGCCAGGACCGAGAGGGTCGAGAGCACGCTCGAACGGCGGTAGCCCGGCAGTGCGTCGACGATCCCGGTGGTGCGCAGGGCCCCGGCCCGGAGCACCTCGGGCAGCCGCTCGGCGAGCGAGTCGCCCGACGAGCTGCCTGCGGAGTCCTGCTGCCCGTCGCCGGCCGAGGCCGGGTCG
>NZ_CAUPYL010000264.1:0-2852 GCF_963515265.1 uncultured Frigoribacterium sp. | reverse complement strand
GGTGCCGATGTCGACCGAGGTGCCCGCGAAGGCACGGCCGTGCGCGGCGACGGTGAGGCCGAGGTCGAGGTGCCGCTGCTCGCGGGGCCAGCCCGCGCCTCCTGCGCCCGCCTCGCCTGATGCGCCTCCCGTGCCTGACAGCGGCCGCGACGCGACCAGCACCCGCGACTTCTGCCGGGCGAGCGACGCGTGCACGTCGCCGAAGTGGCGGCGCAGCACGTCGTTCATGGCGAGGGTCATGTGCTTGACGCGCCCGCCGGCGAAGAGGACGACCCCCGGAGGCGCGGAGCGGGCCACGAGCCCGGCCACCTCGTCGAGCGCGTCGAGCTCGCGAGGCAGCTGGAGCAGCACCACGCGAGCGCCCTCGACGAGCGACGCGTCGAGCGGGTGCTGCTGCCACGTCGGCGCGACCCCGAGCCGGGAGGCGTTCGCCGCCAGCGCACGTTCGCCCTGCAACGCGTCCTGGTGCACGCGCAGCCCGGTCGCCCCGCGGGCCGCCGCCCCGAGGGTGAGGGCGCCGTGGCGGTCGCCGATGACGGCGACCTCCGTCGGGGACGCGGCCAGCGCCTCCTGCGCCTCGTCCAGCAGGAGGCGGTCGGTCGCGTCCCACGCGACGAGGTCGTGGGCCTCGACGTCGGGCCAGCGGCGGAGCGCGGCGAAGTCGAGGTCAGGCACGACGACAGCCTAGGGCGGACGACGCCGACGCCCGGGCGTCGGCGACCGACGGGGACGGCGTCGCTCCGGGCAAGACGGTCGGGACCTGCGAGGGAGTCGCGGCCCGGCTGGTCAGTGCTGCTGGGGACGCCAGACGACGACCGACGTCTGGCGCTGCGGGCGCGACCCGTGCCGCAGGGGCACGACTCCGCTCTCGCCGGCGGCGAAGACCCGGGCACCTGGCCGGTTGACCAGCTCGTCGGCCAGCGCTCGCTCGAGTTCGCGCACCCGCGACTGCAGCGACATGACCTGGTTCTCGAGCTCGAGGATGCGCTTGATGCCCTCGAGCGAGACGCCCTCGCCGCCCAGCCGGCCGATCTCGCGGAGCTGGACGACGTCGCGCATCGAGTAGCGGCGCGACTTGCCCGCCGTCCGCTGCGGCACGACGAGGCCGAGACGGTCGTACTGCCTGAGCGTCTGGGCGTGCATGCCCGCGAGCTCGGCGGCGGTCGCGATGGCGAAGAGCGGCGAGTTCTCGTCCATGGTCGTCACGCCTGCGCGCGGGCCCTGACGATGAGGTCGTCGCGGGGGTTCTCGGCCGGGAGGGCCGCGGCCAGGGCCTCGACCGCCTCCTTCGCCTTGTCGCTGAGGTGCGACGGCACGGCCACCTGGACGGTGGCGAGCAGGTCGCCGGTGCCCGACTTGGTGACGACGCCGCGGCCCTTGACGCGCAGCACCCGACCGGAGGGGGTGCCGGGTGCGACGCGCAGCCGCACGGGGTCGCCGCCGAGCGTCGGGACCTCGATGGTCGCGCCCAGCGCGGCCTCGGCGAACGTGACCGGCACGTCGAGGCGCAGGTTCTTGCCGTCGAGCTCGAACACCGGGTGCTTGCGCACGGCGATGGTGAGGACCATGTCGCCGCCCTCGCCGCCGTCGGGGCTGGGCTCGCCCTTGCCGCGCAGCCGGATCTTCTGGCCGTCGTGCACGCCCGCGGGGATGCGGACCTTCATCGGCCGGCCGTTGGCGCCCTGCAGCGAGATCGTCTCGCCGACGACGGCCGTCTGGAAGTCGAGCGTCGTCGTGGCCGTCATGTCGCGGCCCTTCTGCGGACCGCCGAAGCCGCGGTAGCCGCCGCTCGTCTGGCCGAAGCCGCCGCCTCCGCCGCCGAACATGCCGCCGAAGATGTCGTCGAAGCCGCCGCCGCCCTGCTGGCGGTACTGCGGGCGGCCGCCGCCGGGCTGCCCGCCGCCGAACATGCCGCCGAAGACGTCCTCGAAGCCGCCCCCGCCGCCGCCGGGGCCGCCGCTGCCCGCGGTGAAGCGCGCGCCGGAGCCCATGGCCCGGATCTGGTCGTACTCACGGCGCTGCTCCGGGTCGGAGAGCACCGAGTTGGCCTCGCTCACCTCTTTGAACTTCGCCTCCGCGGCTGCGTCGCCGGGGTTGGAGTCGGGGTGGTACTTGCGGGCGAGCTTGCGGTAGACCTTCTTGAGCTCTGCCGCCGTGACGTCCTTGGAGACACCGAGAACGGCGTAGAAGTCCTTGTCGAACCAGTCCTGGCTGGCCATCCGGCACCTCCTCTCTTGTCTCTGTGCCGTCGCTCACGAGCGACAGGCCGGGGAATGTGGGAGGCGGCGGGCCCCTTCTCGAGGAGCCCACCGCCCGTCGCGACTCGCGTCGCGGATGCCGCTACTGCGGCGTGTGCACCGCGACCTTCGCGGCCCGGATGACCCGGTCGCCGATCTTGTAGCCCGGCTCGATCACGTCGGCCACGGTGTTGACCGTGACGTCGGCGCTCGGCAGCTGGACCAGGGCGTCGTGCATGGTGGGGTCGAAGACCTCGCCCTTCTCGCCGACCTGCACGAGCCCGAACTTGTCGAGCCCGCCGCGGATCTTCTGCGCCACGATCACCATCGGGCCCTCGGCCAGGTCGCCGTGCTTCTCGGCGAGGGCGAGGTCGTCCAGCGCGGGGAGGAGCGAGCGCACGACCTCGGCGACCACGGCCTCGCGGTTCGCCTCGCGGTCGCGCTCGACGCGCCTCCGGAAGTTCACCAGCTCGGCCTGCGCCCGGAGCATGTCCTGGCGCATGTCCGCGACGAGGTCGCGGCTGGCGGCGTCGAGGATGGCCTCGTCGTCGGCGCTGAGCGGCTCTGTGCCCTCGGCCTCGCCCTCGGCCGCCATCTCGGCGGCCGCCTCGGCGG
>NZ_CAUPYL010000263.1:0-2863 GCF_963515265.1 uncultured Frigoribacterium sp. | reverse complement strand
GTGCGGTGCCGGCCGGCCGCGTGGCGCGGCCCGTCCTCGTGACGGGAACGCGCCTCCTCGGCTCGGCCCCCGTCGGCAGATGCCGGTTCGTGGGCGGTCGCGGCGAGGTCCTCGGCGCGCGGGCGGCGGAAGCCGATCATGGCGAGCATGCCGAACAGCGTGCCGACGACGAACACCCAGCCGGGGGCGAGGGCCTGGTCGACCCACTCGCCGAGGCGCGGCGTCGACCAGAACACGCGGTCGGCCTCCGCGACGACCACCGGTTCGGGGTCGGTCACGGGGTTCGCGTCGCCCTTGAGGACGAGGGACCGGGAGGCGCCGCCCGCGTCGTCCGTCTCGACCACGCGGTGGGTTACGCGGACGCCGTCTGCGCGGGGGACGCTGACGACGTCGCCGACGGCCACCTCCGCCGCGGGCACCGTCCGCGCGAGTGCGAGCGCTCCGGTGGGGATGTCGGGGGACATCGAGCCGGAGCGGAAGATCAGGGGAGTGACGCCCGCGAAGACGGCGAGGGCAGCAGCCGTCAGGCACACCACGCCGGTGAGGGCGCCGGCCCAGAGGACGAACTCGCGAGCGAAGAAGCGCGCCCGGGCGTTGCGGCGGGCGTGGTCGACCGGCGGCCGGTCGTGCCGCGCGCGTCCGGGGGAGGACGCCATGCGTGGCTCCCCTCGTCGCGCGTCGGGCAGGTGGATCGTGAGGGGAACGGCGGAGTCGGGCACCCGACGCCGGACTCCGCCGTTCCCGTGTCCGGGCCGCGTCCGCCACGGGGGCGGGGGCCTCGGGACGCCCGCCCTGGGAGGCGGGGGCTGGGAGGAGCTGCGGGGCAGCTACTGCTGGGTGGCGGTCACCGTCATGGTCGCCGTCACGGACTTGTTCTGCACCGTGTTGGTCGCGTCGGAGGGGACCTCGGCGCGGACGCAGAGGTACTCGACCTGGTTGACCGCCAGGGCCCGGGCGGCCGCCGTGGCCGGCCCCGCGCTGAGCTTGGTCGTGCTGGGCGTGACCACCGTGGCGGGGGTCGCGCTGAACGTGGTGGCGTTGCAGGTCGGGGGCGTGCCGACGTTGTAGGTGCCCGTGCCGAGGCTCGCGACGCCGAAGTTCAGCACCGGGCCGAGGACGGCCGCGTCGGCGCCGCCGGCGACCGTCGTGTAGGCGTAGTTGAACGGCAGGGTGCCGCCGTTCCGCACCGTGAGGAGCGCGTAGGTCTGGTCCCCGGGCTTCGCCGCGGTCATCGTCAGGCCGGTGAGGGCCGTCGTGACGTCCTGGTCGTTCAGCTTGAGGTCGAGCGTGCCCGTGCTGAAGCTGCCGGTCGCGGTCACGGTGTCGGTGAACGCCGCGAGGGTCGCGACGGTGCCGAGCCCGAGCACGGTGCCGAGGGCGAGGACCGCCCTGACCTTGCCCGAGACGGAGAGGCGGTGGGCGCGCGAGGACGCCGTGGCTGCAGACATGCGGGTGTCTCCTGATCCTGATCCTGACCGGTCTGCCGCGAGGGTGGGTCGCGACCGGTGCGTCACCGCTGGTGAGGCGGTTCGGCACGAGCTGGTGAGGCTCGTCCGGTGGGTCGAAGATACCAAGGAGGCGTGGGTCGCGCCAGGGGAGGACCCACCCCCGATGAGGGGTCGCGTCGTCCGCTGCCCGGCGCGGACGTCGGTGGCCCCGACTACTCTTGTCCCGTGGTCACAGCCCTGTATCGCCGTTACCGGCCAGAGAACTTCGCCGAGCTGATCGGACAGTCGCAGGTGACCGATCCGCTCCGCACGGCGCTGCGCGCCGACCGCGTCAACCACGCCTACCTGTTCAGCGGCCCCCGAGGCTGCGGCAAGACGACGTCGGCCCGCATCCTGGCGCGCTGCCTCAACTGCGCCCAGGGCCCGACCGACACGCCGTGCGGCGTGTGCGACTCGTGCGTCGAGCTCGCGCGAGACGGGGGCGGCTCACTCGACGTCATCGAGATCGACGCCGCCAGCCACAACGGCGTCGACGACGCTCGCGACATCCGCGACCGCGCCGTGTTCGCCCCGGCGCGCGACCGGTTCAAGATCTTCATCCTCGACGAGGCCCACATGGTCACGCCGCAGGGCTTCAACGCGCTGCTCAAGGTCGTCGAGGAGCCGCCGGAGCACGTCAAGTTCATCTTCGCGACGACCGAGCCCGACAAGGTGATCGGCACGATCCGGTCGCGCACCCACCACTACCCGTTCCGGCTGGTCCCGCCTGCGCAGATGCTCGAGTACGTGCAGCAGCTCGCCGAGAGCGAGGGCGTCGCGGCTGCCCCGGGCGTCCTGCCCCTCGTGGTCCGGGCCGGCGGCGGGTCGGTGCGCGACACCTTGTCGCTCCTCGACCAGCTCATGGCCGGCAGCGAGAGCGGCGGCATCGAGTACGAGCGCGCGGTCGCCCTGCTCGGCTACACCCACGCGGCCCTCCTCGACGACGTCGTGGTCGCCCTGGGGCAGCGCGACGGGGCAGCCGCGTTCGCGGCCGTCGACCGGGTCGTCCAGACGGGTCAGGACCCGAGGCGCTTCGTCGAGGACCTGCTCGAGCGCCTCCGCGACCTCATCGTCGTCGGCGCGACGGTCGAGGGCGCCTCCGCCGTGCTGCGCGGCGTCACGCCCGAAGAGCTCGACCGGCTCGTGCAGCAGTCGCACGCGTTCGGCGCCGCCGAGCTCTCGCGCTCGGCCGACGTCGTCAACCGGGCCCTCACCGACATGACGGGCGCCACGTCGCCGCGCCTCCACCTCGAGCTGATGATCGCCCGGGTGCTCGTGCCCGAGGCCGACGAGACGACGCGGGGCGCGCTCGCCCGGGTCGAGCGGCTCGAGCGCCGCGTGGGCGTCGACGGCGCCGCGGGCGACGCCGCCCACCC
>NZ_CAUPYL010000262.1:0-2871 GCF_963515265.1 uncultured Frigoribacterium sp. | reverse complement strand
CGCTGCTGCTCGCGACCACGCGCGCCCTCAGGGGCCCGCCGGCCCCGGCGACGACCTAGAGCCGCGCGCGCCTCCTGACGGCGAGTGCGGCGTCGTCCGTGCTCGACCGCTCCCGTCGGTCCGGCCCGGCACGGCCTCCCCTGTCGCCGCGGGGTCCGCCCCGCCTGCCCGAAGGACACCTCCATGCGCCCACGCGCCCGCACCTCCTCCCCTGCCCGCACTTCCTCCCCTGCCCACAGCTCCTCCCCTGCCCAGGCCGACGCCATCGCGACCGCCGGCGCACGCGCGACCAGCAGCCGCCCGCGCCTCGTCGGTGCTGTCGTCACGTCGGCGGCCGGGCTCGCCCTCGCCCTGGCGGCGCCCGTCGCCGCCCAGGCCCACGTCGAGCTCGAGGCCTCGTCGACCGCCCCTGCGATGCTCAGCGTGCTGACCTTCGCGGTCGGCCACGGCTGCGAAGGGTCGCCCACCACCTCCCTCGCCGTCACGTTCCCCGCCGAGGTGCAGGCGGTCACGCCGACGATCAAGCCCGGCTGGTCGATCACCGAGGCACCGGCCGTCGCAGCAGTCGGTGCCGAGACCGCCGAGACCGCCGAGGCCGACACCGACACCGGGGCGGCCACCGGCACGACCGTGACCTGGACGGCCGACCCGGGCTCCGCCCTCCCCGACGGCTTCCGCGACACGGTCGCCGTCTCGGCCCTGCTCCCGGTCGGGGGCGCGGCAGGCGACCTCGTCGCGTTCCCCACCGTGCAGACATGCGAGGTCGGCTCGTACGACTGGGTCGAGGTCGCCGAGCCGGGCTCCGACGCGGAGCCCGCGTCGCCGGCCCCCGTCCTCACGCTGACCGACGCGGACGGCGGCGGAGCGGGTGCCGGCGGCACCGACGACGCGACCGGCTCGAAGGAGGCGGCCGCCGCTTCCTCGGCACCTGCTCCCGTCGATGAGACGGCCAGGGCCCTCGCCCTGGGTGCCCTCGTCGTGGGAGTCGTCGGGCTCGTCCTGCTCACGACGACCCTGCGCCGTCGCACTGCAGAGGCCCGCCGATGAGCGCGAGCGCCCCTCCCGTCCCCGCTCCCGCTGATCCGTCACGAAACGGAACAGCAGAGACACCGCCCGCGCCCCCGGCCGATCCGTCACCGAACGGAACAGCAGAGACACCGCCCACGCCACCAGCCGATCCGTCACCGAACGGAACAGCGGAGACACCGCCCGCGCCCCCGGCAGATCCGGCACGTGACGGAACAGCCCAGACGCAGAACAGCACCCCCGCTCGCGAGCTCGGCGCACCCGGCGGCCTGCGAGCGCCCCTCGCCGAACGGGCCGCACCCGGCGGGATCGGCAGCTGGCTCGGCCCACTGCTGCTCCGGCTGCACTTCTGGGCAGCGATCGTGGTGGGGCCGTTCATCCTCGTCGCGGCGCTGACCGGAGCGGCGTACGCCCTCGCGCCGACGCTCGAGAAAGTCGTCCACGCCGACGAGCTGACCGCGCCGGGCACCGGGGCAGCGCTCCCCCTCGCCGACCAGGTCGCCGCGGCCGAGGAAGTGGTGGGCGACAGCGGCGAGCTCGTCGCCGTGCGTCCCGCGCCCGAGCCGGGCGACACCACGCGCGTGCTGTTCACCGGTGACGACCTGATCGAGAGCCAGACCCGGGCGATCTTCGTCGACCCGGCGACGGCCGAGGTCCGCGGCGACCTGCCCGTCTACGGCACGAGCGGCTCGCTGCCGCTGCGGACGACGATCTCCGACCTGCACCGCAGCCTCGGGCTGGGCGACGCCGGCCGCCTCTACAGCGAGCTCGCCGCCAGCTGGCTCGGCGTCGTCGTGCTCGCGGGCCTCGGCCTGTGGATCGCCCGCCGACTGCGGGCACGTGGGCCAGGGAAGGCGAGGGCACGTGCACGCCGCGACCTCGTGCGGCCCGACCTGCGGGCGACCGGCCTGCGTCGGTTCTTCTCGTGGCACGCCTCCGTCGGCATCGTGTTGACGGTCGGGGCCCTGTTCCTCTCGGCGACGGGCATCACCTGGTCCCAGCACGCAGGCGACAACGTCACCGCGCTGAGGGCCGCGCTCAGCTGGACCGCCCCGGCGCTCGACACCGCCCTGCCCGCCGAGGGCACGAGCACAGGAGATGCGGGCACGAGCACAGGAGGCGCAGCCCCCGAGGCCGAGGACGTCGCGGCCGACCCCCACGCCGGCCACCACGGAGCCGCCGCCCCCGGTGCGTCCGAGGTCGCCCCTGCCCTGTTCGACGACGTGCTCGCCGTCGCGCAGACGGTGAACGTCGACACCGGTCTCGTCGAGATCAAGCCGCCCGCCGACGCCGACAGCGCCTGGACCGTCACCGAGATCAAGCGGAGCTGGCCGACCCAGGTCGACTCCACGGCGGTCGACGGCACGACGCTCGCCGTCGTCGACCGCACCGACTTCGCGGACTACCCGGTCATGGCGAAGCTCGCGCGGTGGGGCGTCGACACGCACATGGGCACCATGTTCGGGCTGCCGAACCAGCTCCTCCTGGTCGTCACGGCCCTCGGCGTCGCCGCGATGGTCGTGTTCGGCTACCTGATGTGGTGGCGGCGAGGCCCTGCAGGAGGCGCGGGCCGCCTCCGTGCCGGACGCCCTGCTCCCGCAGGCGCCCTCGTCCGCGCCCCGTGGCAGGGCCTCGTCGCGGTGGTCGCCGTCGGCCTCGTCGTCGGGCTGTTCCTGCCGATGGTCGGCCTCGGGCTCGTGCTGTTCGTCGTGGTCGACGCCCTCGTGACGGCGGCCCGCACCCGCGCGTAGCCCGCACCCGCGCGCTCAGCGGCCGAGCTACACCCCCTGCCCGGCGCTGCACCCTCAGTTCCAGGGGTGCAGCGCGGGTTCAGGGGTGCAGCTC
>NZ_CAUPYL010000261.1:0-2900 GCF_963515265.1 uncultured Frigoribacterium sp. | reverse complement strand
GTGCGCGTGGGTGCTGGCCGGCCGCCCCGAGCACTCCGGCCCTCCCCTGCGCCGCCAGGCCGCCTTCGCCGGGTCGGACCGCCAGGTGCGCGGGCTCGTCATGGCCGAGCTCCGGGCGAGCGACGTGCCCGTCACGGGCGACGAGGTCGCCCGGGTGTGGCCCGACGCCGAGCAGCGCGACAGAGCCCTCGCCGGCCTCCTCCGTGACGGACTGGTCACGGGATCGGCCGACGAGGGCTGGTCGCTGCCGAGCTAGGCGCCCGGTAGCCGAGCTGGGTCAGCGCGTGGAGCCGTCCGGCTCCACCGTGCCGTCGCCGACGGCGCCCGACTCGACGTCGGCCTCGTCCACGACCGGAGTGACCTCGTCGGTGTCGTCGTCGAGGTCGTCGTCCTCGTCGTCGTAGTCGTCCTCGTCGCGGGGCTTGACGTAGGGATCGGCGTCTCCGGCGTACTCGGCCGTGGCGGCGACGGTCTGGCTGTCCTGGTCGCGCTGACGCGCCTCCTGCAGGAGGCGGTCGATGGACGCCGCGTTCTCGGGCAGGGCGTCGAGGATGAACTCGAGGCTCGGGGTGAGCCGTGCCGTGATGTTCTTGCCGACCTCGCTGCGCAGCATGCCCGTGGCGGACTTGAGGGCGGCGCCGGTGTCGGCGCGCTCCTCGTCGGTGCCGTAGACCGTGTAGAACACGGACGCGTGCTGCAGGTCACCGGTCACCTTGACGTCGGTGATGGTGACGAACCCGAGGCGCGGGTCCTTGATGCCGCGCTCCAGCCGCCGCGCCACGATCTCGTGGATGCGGTCGGCCATCTTGCGGGCGCGCTGTGCGTCGACCATTCGTTGCTCCTTCTGCTGTTCGCCCGCAGGCGAGAGGGGTGAGGCCCCGCCCCGACCGTGGTCGTGGCGGGGCCTCTGACGATGCGTCGCCGGGCGTCAGCCCCGCGGCTTCTCGACCATCTCGATGGTCTCGATCTCGTCGCCGATCTGGATGTCGTTGAACTTGCCCAGACCGATTCCGGCCTCGAAGTCCGTCCGCACCTCGGTGACGTCGTCCTTGAAGCGACGCAGCGAGTCGATGGCGAGGTTGTCGCCGACCACCACGCCTTCGCGGATGACACGGGCACGAGCGTTCCGCGTGATCGTTCCCGACCGCACGATGACACCGGCGATGTTGCCGACCTTCGACGAGCGGAAGATCTCGCGGATCTCGGCGACACCGGACTGCTTCTCCTCGAACTCGGGCTTGAGCATGCCCGTGAGCGAGTTCTCGATGTCCTCGAGAGCGGCGTAGATGACCGAGTAGAAGCGCACGTCGACGCCCTCTCGGGCAGCACGCTCGCGGGCCTTCGTGTCCGGTCGGACGTTGAACCCGATGATGACCGCGTTGTCGACGGTCGCCAGGTTGACGTCGCTCTCGGTGACGGCGCCCACGCCGCGGTGGATGATGCGCAGCTGCACGCTGTCGTCCACCTCGATCTTGAGCAACGACTCCTCGAGTGCCTCGACGGCACCCGACACGTCGCCCTTGATGATGATGTTGAGCGCCTCGACCTTGCCCTCTTCGAGAGCACGGGTGAAGTCCTCGAGCGAGATGCGCTTGCGGGCCTTGGCCAGCGACGCGTTGCGCTCGACGGCCTCGCGCTTCTCGGCGATCTGCCGGGCCGTGCGGTCCTCCTCGGTGACGAGGAAGGTGTCGCCGGCACGGGGCACGCTCGAGAGTCCCTGCACGAGCACGGGACGGCTCGGGAAGGCCTCGTCGACGGTGTCGCCGTTCTCGTCCATCATCGCGCGGACCCGGCCGTAGGCCGTTCCCGCGACGATCGCGTCGCCCACCCGCAGGGTGCCCGACTGGATGAGCACGGTCGCGACGGCGCCGCGGCCCTTGTCGAGGCGTGCCTCGATGGCGACTCCACGAGCGTCCTTGTCCGGGTTCGCCCGCAGGTCGAGACCGGCGTCGGCCGTGAGGAGGACGGCCTCGAGCAGCGCGTCGATGTTCTTGTTGTCGCGTGCGGACACGTCGACGAACATCACGTCTCCGCCGTACTCCTCGGCGACGAGGCCGTACTCGGTCAGCTGCTGGCGCACCTTGGCCGGGTTCGCACCCTCCTTGTCGATCTTGTTGACCGCGACGACGATCGGCACGTTGGCAGCCTGGGCGTGGTTCAGCGCCTCGACCGTCTGCGGCATGATGCCGTCGTCCGCCGCGACCACGAGGATCGCGATGTCGGTGACCTGCGCACCACGGGCACGCATGGCGGTGAACGCCTCGTGGCCCGGGGTGTCGATGAAGGTGATGGCGCGCTCGACGCCCTCGTGGGGTGCCCAGACCTGGTAAGCACCGATGTGCTGCGTGATGCCGCCTGCCTCGCCGGCGACGACGTTGGCGTTGCGGATCGCGTCGAGCAGTCGGGTCTTTCCGTGGTCGACGTGGCCCATGACCGTGACGACGGGCGGACGGACCTGCAGCACGTCCTCGTCCTCGTCCTCGAGCTCCTGCTCGAGGTCGATGTCGAAGCCCTCGAGGAGTTCCTTGTCCTCGTCCTCCGGAGAGACGACGAGGATGCGGTAGCCGAGCTCTTCGCCGAGCACCTGGAACGTGGCGTCGTCGAGCGACTCGGTGGCGGTCGCCATCTCTCCCAGGTGGAAAAGGACGGTCACCAGGTTGCCGGGGCTGGCGTCGATCTTGTCGGCGAAGTCGCTGATGGACGCGCCGCGACGCAGACGGACGATCGTGCTGCCGTCGCCGCGGGGGACGCTGACGCCGCCCAGCGACGGGGCGGAGCGCATCTCGAACTCGGCCCTCTTGGTCCGCTTCGACTTGCGTGCCTTGCTCTTGCCGCCGCCGCGACCGAACGCGCCGGCCGTGCCGCCGCCGGGGCCGCGACCACGGCCACCGCCGCCGCCG
>NZ_CAUPYL010000260.1:0-2908 GCF_963515265.1 uncultured Frigoribacterium sp. | reverse complement strand
CGGCGCGGCGCGGCGAGCGGCCCGTTACGCGACGTGACGCTGCCCCGGTGGGCCGGCCCGCGCCTCCGTACGCTCGGGTGATGGCCCCGAGCGACACCACCACGACCGCCCGCGACACCATCTCGAACCTGCTCGACGAGCGGCGGACGTTCCCGGCGCCGAGCGCGCTCGCCGCGACCGCGAACGTCACGAGCTCCGAGCACGCGCGCGCCGCGGCCGACCCCGTCGCCTTCTGGGAGGAGCAGGCTCGCCGGCTCGACTGGGTGACGCCGTGGCACACGGCCCACACCTGGGCGCCCGTCACCGAGCGAGAGGACGGCAGCCTCACGGTGCCCGAGGCGACCTGGTTCACGGGCGGCCGCCTCAACGTCGCCGTCAACTGCGTCGACCGGCACGTCGCGGCAGGGAACGGCCAGAAGGTCGCGCTGCACGTCGAGGGCGAGCGCGGGGACCGGCGTGACGTCACGTACGCACAGCTGCAGCGCGAGGTCGTCAAGGCCGCGAACGGCCTCCGCAGCCTGGGGGTCGGCGAGGGCGACCGCGTCGTCGTCTACCTGCCCGTCATCGCCGAGACGATCGTCGTGACGCTCGCGATCGCGCGGATCGGCGCGATCCACTCGCTCGTCTTCGGCGGCTTCTCGGGCGAGGCGCTCAAGTTCCGGGTCGAGGACACGGGCGCGAAGCTGCTCGTCACCACCGACGGGCAGTTCCGGCGGGGCGCCGCGGTGCCGGTCAAGGCGAACGCCGACCACGCCGTGAGCGGCGAGAACCAGGTCGAGCACGTGCTCGTCGTGCGGCGCACCGGCGACGAGACGCCCGACGTGCCGTGGACCGAGGGCCGCGACCTCTGGTGGCACGACGTGGTCGACGCGCAGCCCGACACGGACGAACCGGAGGCGTTCGACGCCGAGACGCCCCTCTTCATCATGTACACGAGCGGCACGACCGGGAAGCCCAAGGGCCTCGTGCACACGAGCGGCGGCTACCTCACGGCCGCGAGCTGGACGCACTGGGCCGTCTTCGACGCGAGGCCCGACGACGTGCACTGGTGCACGGCCGACCTGGCCTGGGTGACGGCGCACACCTACGAGATCTACGGCCCGCTCTCGAACGGCCTCACACAGGTGATCTACGAGGGCACGCCCGACACCCCGCACCCTGCCCGGCACCTCGAGATCATCGAGCGCTACGGCGTGACGACGTACTACACGGCGCCGACCCTGGTGCGGACGCTGGCGTCGTGGTTCCCCGACGGCCTGCCGACCGACTTCGACCTGAGCTCCCTGCGTCTCCTCGGCACGGTCGGCGAGGCCATCAACCCGGAGGCGTGGGTCTGGTTCCGCGAGCAATTCGGCCGGGGCGAGCTGCCGATCGTCGACACGTGGTGGCAGTCGGAGACGGGAGCGGCCGTGATGGCCCCGCTGCCGGGCGTCGACACCCTCAAGCCCGGGTCGTCGCTGCGGGCGCTGCCCGGCGTCTCGACCGCCGTCGTCGACGAGGCCGGCGAGCGCGTGCCGAACGGCTCCGGCGGCTACCTCGTCGTGCAGCAGACGCCCCCGTCGCTCGCCCGCACGGTCTGGGGCGACCCCGAGCGCTACCGCGACAGCTACTGGGCGAAGTACTGGCGGCAGGGCTGGTTCTTCTCCGGCGACGGCGCCAAGTACGACGACGACGGCGACATCTGGCTGCTCGGCCGCGTCGACGACGTCATCAACGTGTCGGGGCACCGCCTGTCGACGATCGAGATCGAGTCGTCGCTCGTCGCCCACCCCCTCGTCGCCGAGGCGGCGGTCGTCGGCGTCTCGGACGCGCGCACCGGCCAGGCGATCGCCGCCTTCGTCGTGCCCGCGACCCGACCCGCAGGAGGCGCGGTGCGCGACGCCGGCGACGCCTCCGAACCGCAGGTCTGGGCCGCGCTCTCGGGGTCGGCGTCGGGCTCGCTGTCGCGCCTGCTGCGCGCCCACGTCGCCGACCAGATCGGCCCCGTGGCGAAGCCCGCGACCGTGCTCGTCGTCCCCGACCTGCCGAAGACCCGCTCGGGCAAGATCATGCGGCGCCTGCTGGGCGACGTCTCGGAGGGGCGCGAGCTCGGCGACACGACCAGCCTGCAGGACGCGTCGGTGCCGGAGCGGATCGCGGCCGTGCTCGCGGAGGTGCGCGGCGCCTCCTAGGGTCGCAGGCCACTGGACGACACCTGCTGTTCACCCCCCGGACGGGTCACCCGCCTAGGTTCACAGGGCTCTGCTCGACGATCCAGGGGAACTCCACAGCATGCGCCGTCGCCACACCGTCCTGCCCGCCGCGGCCCTCGCCGCCTGCCTCGTCGCCGGAGGCGCGGTGCCCGCCGAGGCCGCCGTCCCGGTCGGCGAGGTGGTCGTCACCGAGATCGCTCCCGACACCGTCGGCGTCGACGAGTTCGAGTACGTCGAGGTCGTGAACACGACGTCGAGCGACGTGGTGCTCGGCGAGGGAGGCGTCTCGCTCGCGTACAGCTACGTCGACAGCGACGTGCGCACCCGCGACGTGCCCCTCTCGGCCCCCGCCGGCACGGTGCTGCCGGCGGGCGTCCCGGTCGTCCTGTGGCTCCGGTACACGGCCACGAACGTCGACTCGTTCCGGTACACGGAGGACGACTTCCGGTCGTTCTGGGCCGGCGAGGGAGGCGCGCCCGCGTCGTACCCGGTCGTGCCCGTCACCGGGCAGGCCGGCATGGCGAACGGCGGCGGCCGCGGCGTGCGCGTCGTCGACGCCTCGGACGACGCCGTCGTCTCGTGGTCGTTCTACCCGACGGGGTCCGTCTCAGCGGGCACCGTCGCCCAGTTCGGCCGCCCGGCGGACCCCTCGCGGCCCTCGGCGCCGCTGCTCGCGTCCACGGCTGCGCCGACCCCCGGCACGGTCGACCCGAGCC
>NZ_CAUPYL010000259.1:0-2910 GCF_963515265.1 uncultured Frigoribacterium sp. | reverse complement strand
GCGCCGCGCCGCGCCGCGGGCAGCACGCAGAACGCCGGACGCGGCGGGCCGGGCGCGGAGCTCCGCGATCCCCGCCCGTCGCGACGCGATGGTCCCTCGCTAACCCACCCGCTCCCTGTCGCTCTCAAATTTGAGAGTGATCCGGCAGCCGGCGGGCCGCGTGCCCACCGTTCCCGCGAGCCGTGGCGCGGATCGCTCGCGCTTTGAGATCACTACCCGCAGCGGCCTCGGACCGCGCCGCGTGCGGGCGAGCAAGGCGCGAGTGTTCCGCGCGTACGGCAGCCGGATACGCGGAATCCTGGCGGCCCTGAGACGAATCCCTCTCAAATTACGAGGTGAGGGCAGTGAGGGGCCGGGTCGGGCGGGGCCGCGGCGCGGGTCAGTGGCCCTTGGGGCGGTCCGACTCGTCGATCTCGTGGCGCTCGTCCTCGTTGGGCTTCGCGGCGAGGGCCAGCATCGCGATCACGACGAGCGCGACGATGAAGCCGATGCAGAGGAAGATCAGCGCGAGCTCGAGCTGACGGGTGGTCATCAGCACGACGACGCCGACGAACACGGCGAACACGGCGCTGAGGCCCAGGAACTCGGCGGGACGGACGCGCTCGCGCCAGCTGGGTGTGGTCATGCGTGCTGTCCCTCGTCCGATGTCGGGTCGATGCTGCTGTCAGTGCTCGTGCTCGTGCTCGTGCTCGTGCTCGTGCGGCGGCCGGCCGGCCCCGCGTCGGTCCGTCCCGCGGCGTCGTGCCCCGCGTCGGTCCGTCCCGCGGCGTCGTGTCCCGCGGCGCCGTGTCCCCCCGCGCTGTCCCCCGCGTCCGTCTGCCACCGCAGCGACAGCCCGGCGATCACCAGGAACACGCCGACGACCGCGGCCCAGGCGCCGAGGACCCCCACCAGCACCGTGGACGAGGTGAGCTCGCCCTCGATCTGCTCGACGCCGCCGAGCGGCTGCGCGTAGTCGAGCGGCACGACCAGGAACACGACGCCCAGCGCCAGCGTGAGCACCCCGACGCTGGTCCAGTCACGGGCGAGCGGCGAGCGGCCGCGGCGACGCAGGCCGGCGACGAGCTCGAGGGCGCCGGCGACGAGCGCCCAGCCCGACACGAGCGCGACGAAGAACGCGAGCCCGGCCGCGGAGGCGGCGAGGGCGACGGCACCGGCGACGACGGTCGTCACGCCCTGGACGACCTGCAGCGTGCGGCTGCTGCGGTCGTCGAGGCGCAGCAGCACGCCGACGGTGAGCAGCAGCCCGCCCACCAGGGCGGCGACGCCGAAGGACACGAGCCCGACGAACGGCGAGTGGTCACGCGAGAAGGTCACGGCGGCGGCCGTCACGAGGAGGGGCACCGCACGCACCAGGGGCACGGGCCAGTACGCCGAGGAGCCAGCCGAGGAGGCGCGGCCCCGGTCGGCCGTGTCGCCGCCGGACGGCACGGGGGGCACGGAGGCAGACGGCACGGTACTTCTTCCTGGGCGGGGCGGACCCGAGGAGTTTACCGCCCCCTCCTGGCAGGTCCCGCGCGGGACGGCGAGGGTCGCTCGCCGTCGAGCGAGGAGCCGCCGGCACGCGCGCTCGCGCGCGCCCGCGCGACCGTTCGGCCCACCTGTGCATCCGCCCGGCATCGCTGTGCATCGGCGCCTGCGCTGGCGCTGACCCCGACCGTGCCCCTAGCGTCAGGGGCATCTAGGGGCGCACCGCTCACCTCCACGGCTGGGAAGTCGACACACCCGCGGGAGCTCCATGTCCGTCATCGCACCCCCCACCGGCGCCTCCGGCCCGGTCTCGTCCGGCTTCCGGCCGACCGTCGCCGGTCGTGCCAGCAAGCCGACCAGCACCTACTCGGCCCTGCTCGCCAGCGTGCGCGAGGCGGGTCTGCTCCGCCGCCGCACCGGCTTCTACGTCACGGTCTTCGTGATCCTCGTGGCCTGCCTCGGCGGCGCCGCGACCGGCTTCGTCCTGCTCGGCTCCAGCTGGTTCCAGCTGCTCATCGCCGCGGCCCTCGGCGTCATCCTCACGCAGTTCGCGTTCCTCACCCACGAGGCCGCGCACCGCCAGGTCTTCGACTCCGGCACCCGCAACGACAAGGTCGGCCGCGTCCTCGCCGCCGGCGTCGTCGGCATGAGCTACGCGTGGTGGATGTCGAAGCACACCCGGCACCACGCCAACCCGAACACCAAGGGCAAGGACCCGGACATCGCGTTCGACACGGTCTCGTTCCTCGAGGAGGACGCGGCGAAGCAGACCGGCCTCATGAAGCACCTGACGCGTCGCCAGGGCTACTTCTTCTTCCCGCTGCTGCTCGGCGAGGGCGTCAACCTGCACGTCCACTCGTTCAAGGTGCTGCTCACGAAGGAGAAGATCGAGGGCCGCGCGCTCGAGATCTCGCTGATCGCCACGCGCATGGTGCTCTACTTCGGCGTCGTCTTCTTCTTCCTGCCCGTCGGCATGGCCTTCGCCTTCATCGGCGTGCAGATGGCCGTGTTCGGCCTCTACATGGGCTCGTCGTTCGCGCCGAACCACAAGGGCATGCCGATCATCCCCGAGGGCGCCAAGGTCGACTTCCTCAGCAAGCAGGTGCTCACCTCGCGCAACATCACGGGTCGCTTCTCGACCGCGTTCATGGGCGGCCTCAACTACCAGATCGAGCACCACCTCTTCCCGAGCATGGCGAGGCCGCACCTGCGTGCCGCGTCGAAGTTGGTCAAGGCGCACTGCGCCGCGCACGAGATCCCCTACCAGGAGACGACGGCCGTCAAGTCGTACGGCATCGTCATCCGCTACCTGAACCGCGTCGGCCTCGCCGCGGGCGGCGACCCGTTCGACTGCCCGGCGGCGGCACAGCTCCGCCCCCGCTGAGCGGCACCCGGTCCTGAGCACGACGGCGCCTGTCCCCGAGGGGTCAGGCGCCGGCG
>NZ_CAUPYL010000258.1:0-2925 GCF_963515265.1 uncultured Frigoribacterium sp. | reverse complement strand
GTGCCAGCCCTCCGCCGCGGTGCTGCCGTCCGGCCGGAGGAGCACGCAGCCCACCTGGGGGTTGGCGCCCCGGGCAGGGCCGCGAGCCGCCAGCTCGAGCGCCCGCCGCATGGCGGCCCGGACGACGAGGTCGTCCAGCCCGTCCGACGGCGCGGGTGCGGTGTTCGGGTCGGTCACGAGTCCTCCGGGAGACGGGGCGTGCCCGGCGTCTGCGGGCCCCTGTGGTCAACGTCGTCGACACGCGGCCATTCCCGGGTGCGGTCGCGGTCGTGTCGATCGGCCTCGGCGTCGGGCCCACTGACGGTGTGGCCCTGGGCGGCCCCGCCGGAGAGGTCGGGCCAGCCCTGCTTCGGGAGGCGGTCGTCGCCGGGGCGCAGCCGTGCCTTCCAGCAGAGGGGGCGTCCTCCGTCTCGATCGGGCTGCGTGCCCGGCCCGACACCCGTGTAGGTGAAGCCGCAGCGGCGCGCGACGGCGGCGGAGGCGTCGTTCCCGACGTAGCCCTCCCAGTGCAGCTGGTCGAAGCCGGCCTCGCCCAGGGCCCAGTCGGCGACGAGGCGGACCGCCGCGGTCATCAGGCCTCGACCGCGGGCCTCCGGCGTCGTCCAGAACCCGATGTCACGGGTGCCCAGCCGAACGCTGACGACGCCGAGCAACAGCGACGAGCCCGGGCCGCGCAGGCCCCACGTCGCCTCGCGGCCGGTGGCCCAGCCGTGGTCGACGATCCGCTCGAGGAAGAACAGGGCGTCCGCCCGGGAGTAGGGCGTCGGCACCGTCGTGAAGCGCTGCAGCACCGGGTCCTGGCAGGCCTCGACGATCGCCTCGACGTCGGCCAGGCCCGGCACCTCGAGACGGACGGCCGGCGACTCGAGCACGAACGGCTGCACGGTCAGGCCCTGCGGACGAACCCGATGCGGTCGTACACGGTGTCGAGCGTCGACTGGGCGATGGCGTCGGCGCGCTCGGCGTTGCCCGCGAGCACGCGATCGAGCTCGGCCGGGTCGTCGAGCAGCTCGAGCGTCCGGGCGCGGATCGGGGTGAAGGTCTCGACGACGACCTCGGCCACGTCCTTCTTGAGATCGCCGTAGCCGCGTCCCGTGTACTGCTCCTCGAGCGCGGCCACGGGCGTTCCCGTGAAGGCGGACAGGATGGTCAGCAGGTTCGACACCCCGGCCTTGGCCCCGCGGTCGAAGCGGATCTCGCGCTCGGTGTCGGTGACCGCCGACTTGATCTTCTTCGCGGTGCGCGACGGCTCGTCGAGCATCCACACGATGCCGGAGTCGGTCGCGGCCGACTTGCTCATCTTCGACTCGGGCGTCTGCAGGTCGTAGATGCGCGCGGTCTCCTTGAGGATGGCCGCCTCGGGCACGACGAAGGTCTGGCCGTACCGGGAGTTGAAGCGCCCCGCCAGGTCGCGGGTGAGCTCGACGTGCTGGCGCTGGTCGTCGCCGACCGGCACCGACTCGGCCTGGTAGAGCAGGATGTCGGCCGCCATGAGGGTCGGGTACGCGAAGAGCCCGAGGGTCGCGGCGTCCGCGCCCTGCTTGGCCGACTTGTCCTTGAACTGGGTCATCCGGCTCGCCTCGCCGAAGCCCGTCAGCGTGTTGAGCACCCAGGCCAGCTGTGCGTGCGCGGGCACGTGCGACTGGATGAAGAGGGTCGACCGCTCGGGGTCGATGCCCGCGGCGATGTACTGGGCGGCGGTGCGGCGGGTCTGCTCGCGGAGCGTCGCCGGATCTTGCGGCACGGTGATGGCGTGCATGTCCACGACGCAGAACAGGGCGTCGTGGCTGGACTGCAGCTCGCGCCACTGCAGCAGGGCGCCGACGTAGTTGCCCACGTGCAGGGAGTCGGAGGTCGGCTGCATGCCGGAGAAGAGACGGGGCCGGGCAGCGTCGTCGGTGCCGGGCGTCGTGCGGCCGTCGGTGCGGGGGGCGGTGCTGGTCATGGTGTCCTCGGGGAGAGAGCTCGGGGGAGCGAGGCTCGGTGTCGGCGGTGCGGGTCAGATGTCGTAGTCGACGACGACGGGGGCGTGGTCGGACCAGCGCTTGTCGTAGGAGGCGGCGCGGTCGACGACGAGGCCGGAGGCGCGCTCGGCGAGGGCGGGAGTCGCCACGTGGTAGTCGATGCGCCAGCCGGTGTCGTTGTCGAAGGCCTGGCCGCGCCACGACCACCACGAGTACGGCCCCTCGACCTCGCCGGCCAGGCGTCGACCGACGTCGACCCAGCCGAGGCCGGTGCCGCCCTCGCCGTCGGCGGTCTCGACGGGCTCGCCCTCCGGGCCGAAGAAGCGGTCGAAGTAGGCGCGCTCCCGGGGCAGAAAGCCGGCGCGCTTCACGTTGCCCTTCCAGTTCTTGATGTCGAGCTCGCGGTGCCCGACGTTGAGGTCGCCCGTGACGACGGCGAGCTCCGAGTGCGCGGCGAGCTGGGGCAGCCGCTCGCTCATCGCGTCGAGGAACTTCCACTTCTCGTCCTGCTTCTCGGTGCCGACCTCGCCCGAGTGCACGTAGGTGCTGACGACCGTGACGATCGTGCCGTCGACGTCGTAGTCGGCCTCGATCCAGCGACCGGCGCTGTCGAAGTCGTCGGCGCCGAGCTCGACGCGGTGGATCTGGGCGGCGCCGCGGGAGGCGATGGCGACGCCGGCGCGCCCCTTGGCCGTGGCCGGGTGGTGCAGCACGTTCCACTCGGGCCCGAGCAGGCCCTCGAGGTCTTCTGTGGTGGCCCGCACCTCTTGCAGGGTGAGGACGTCGACGTCACGGTCGGCGAGCCACTCGCCCATGCCCTTGCGGTACGCGGCACGGATGCCGTTGACGTTGACCGAGGCGAGACGAAGACGAGAACCCATGCCAGAGAGACTAGCGGCGGCCGGCGACGCCCGAGCCGCCCCCGGCCTCGCCGTCGTCGCCCCCGGGGTCGCGGCCGGCC
>NZ_CAUPYL010000257.1:0-2927 GCF_963515265.1 uncultured Frigoribacterium sp. | reverse complement strand
GTGGAGGTGCTGCGGTGCGTCGGCGTGGCCGTCGGCGGCGTCGCCGCGCGCGCGCCCGTCGAGGTGCTGGCCACGTCGTTCGCCGAGGCCGAGCTGCGCCTCGCGCACGGACTGCGATCGCGACGGTGCGTCGTCGATCTCGGCGTGTGGGACGACTTCGTCGCCTCTGCCCTGGAGTCTCTCGCTGCGCGCGACGGCGGGGCCTGGGGCGATGCCGTCGGGCAGCTGCTGCGTCGCGTCGCCGCGACGGGGCGGTGACGCAGGCCCGCCCGGGCACCCGGTCTCACTGACCTCCGCCGCCGGGCGACGACGGGCCGTCAGGGATGGCTGCGGGCATCGATCACCAGGTCGGGAGACCGTGACGACGCGGACGGGACGACCTCGATGGCGTCGCGCAGCGACGCTCGACGGAACACCTGGACGAGCGCGTCCGCGGTGCGGGGCCAGTCTCGGTCGTGGAGGGCCGTGCGCAGCTCGTCGAGGAGGGCGACGAGGGCCGGACGGGTCCAGTCGATCGACAGGTGGCGGCAGAGGAACGCGGCCCGGATGTCGAGCGGCTCGGCAGCTCGGCGCACGAGCGGGTTGCGGGCCAGCTCGAGGAACCCCGCGCTCGCCTGCACGAGGCCGAGGCAGGTGGGGCCCCCGTCGAGCACGGCCAAGGCCCGTTCGGCCGAGGCCCCGGCCCTCGCCGAGTCGCCGCGGGCGAGGGACCGGACGGCCTCGGCGTGCAGGACGCCGATCAGCTCGAGCGTGTCGAGCAGGTCGAGGTCGTCCGCCGTCGCCACGCAGGTCGACCGGTTCGCCTCGATCTTCACGAGGTCCTGGGACGAGAGCCGGGCAAGGGCTTCCTTGACCGGCGTCTTCGAGACCCCGAGCCAGTTCGCGAGGTCGTCCTCGAAGAGGCGCTCGCCCGGGGTCAGGGTGCCGTCGACGATGGCGTCGCGGATCGTCTCGAACGTGAGGTCGCGGAGCAGACGTCGAGGATGGCGGGTGGCGTAGGCCGGCACAGGCATGTTCCTCCAATGTGGAGTACGCAAAATATCACACGCAGGTACGCGGCCACCAGGGCTGACGGAGGCGCGGGCTACCATCGGCGGGTGGCCCTGGTCCCCGAGGCGTCCGTCGGCGCCGCCCCCCTCCGACCGGTCGAGACGGTCTACCGGCCGGCCGACCCCGTCGACGTCCGGGCGACCCTGCGGACGCTGGCGAGGGGAGCGGGCGACCCCGCCTGGCGCATCGAGGGCGAGCGCGTGTGGCGTGCCGTCCGCACGCCCTCCGGTCCCGGCACGCTGTGCCTCGCGGGCGGACGGTCCGAGGTGCGGGCGACGGCGTGGGGCCCGGGTGCCGAGTGGCTGATCGAGGGCGTCCCCGAGCTTCTCGGCCACGGCGACGACTGGGGCGGCCTCGACGTCTCCGGCAACGCCTTCCTCCGTGAGGCCCGCCGGCGGTCGCCCGGGCTCCGGCTCACCCGCGGCCGGCAGGTGGTGCAGGTGCTCGTGCCGGCCGTCCTCGAGCAGAAGGTGACGAGCACCGAGGCGTGGCGCGCCTGGCGCCAGCTCGTCCGGGCGCACGGCGACCCTGCCCCGGGGCCGGCTCCCGAGGGGATGGTCGTGCCGCCCTCAGCCGAGACGTGGCGCCGTGTGCCGAGCTGGGAGTGGCACCGGGCGGGGGTGGGGCCGCAGCGGTCCGCGACCGTGATGCGGGTCTGTGCCGTCGCCTCCTCGCTCGAGAGGGTGGTCGACCTGGGCCGAGGCGGGCCCGAGGCCGAGGCCCGGCTGCGCTCGGTGCCGGGCGTGGGCGTGTGGACGTCGGCCGAGACGACGCAGCGCGCGCTGGGCGACGCCGACTCGCCGAGCGTCGGCGACTACCACCTCCCCGCCCTCGTGGGGTGGGCGCTGATCGGCCGGCCCGTCGACGACGACGGCATGCTCGAGCTGCTCGAGCCGTGGCGCGGGGACCGCGAGCGGGTCGTGCGGCTCATCGGGGCCAGCGGCTTCTCGAAGCCGAGGTTCGGTCCCCGCATGACGATCCAGGACCACCGCCGGCACTGAGCCGCCCGGCCGGCGCGGCCGCGCCCGGGTGCGGACTAGGAGGCGCGGGCCACGACGCCGGGGTCGTCCCCCGACGCGGCGTGGTCGGGCGAGGCGGCGTGGTCGGACGAGGTCGCGTGGTCGGGCGACGCGTCGTCGCCGATGGCCTCGAGCACGCGCCGCGAGAACGACTCGAGGGTCGCGGCGTCGTCGTCCAGCGCCCCGACGAAGTAGCGCCGGATCGCGGCGGTGTGCCCCCGGGTCGCCGCGAGCATCGCCCGGCGGCCGTCGGCGGTGAGCTCGACCCAGGTGCCCCGGGCGTCGGACGCGCAGTCGGTCCGGCGCACGAGGCCGCGCTTCTCCATGCGCGTGACCTGGTGGCTGACCCTGCTCTTCTCCCAGCCGATCTGCTCGGCGATGTCGCGCACCCGCAGCCGCCGGTCGTCGCTGCGGCCGAGGCCCACGAGGATCTCGTACTCGGGCGCCGAGACGCCGGAGTCGTCGTGCAGCCTCAGCTCGAGGGCGCGGTCGAGACGCCGGCGCATCGAGTAGAAGGCGTCCCAGACGGCCCACTCGTCGTCGGAGAGTCGCTCGGCCATTCGCCCAGTGTAGGGACGGAGGTCCGGCCTATCCTCGACCCATGTCCGATGTGCGCGCCGCCGATCTCACCTCCCAGGTCGTCGACACGGTGCGACGGTGGCTGGTCGTCGCGTCCTCGGTCCCGGGCGACGCCGCGGCCGAGCGCTTCGCGGCGTTGCTCCGCGACCCCGACGGGCTCGCCTTCGCCGTGGCCTTCGCGGACCGCGTGGTGCGTCCCGAGGACCCTGCGGTGGCCGCACGGCAGCTCGACCGCCTGAGCCGGGACATGCCCGCCTCGCTGCCGTGGCAGCTCAAGGC
>NZ_CAUPYL010000256.1:0-2974 GCF_963515265.1 uncultured Frigoribacterium sp. | reverse complement strand
CCGCCGCCTCCGGCGTGATCACCGGGATCGACTGCGTCGGCGTCGTCTGCTCGGCGATGAGGGCGCTCACGTCGTGGCCTGCCCAGGCCGCCACGTCGCCGCCGACGATCCAGGTGTCCTTCGACCCGCCTCCCTGGCTGCTGTTCACGACGAGCTGACCGGCGGGCAGGGCCACGCGCGTCAGTCCGCCGGGCAGCACCCAGACGTCGTCGCCGTCGTGCACGGCGAACGGCCGCAGGTCGGCGTGGCGGGGCTGGAGGCCGTCGTCGACGAGGGTCGGGATGGTGCTCAGCTGCACGACGGGCTGCGCGATCCAGCCGCGCGGGTCCTGCTGCAGGCGCGTGCGGAGCTCGTCGAGCTCGCGTCGGCTCGCGGCCGGCCCCACGACGAGCCCCTTGCCGCCGGAGCCGTCGACGGGCTTGACCACCAGCTCGTCGAGGCGGTCGAGCACCTCCTCGAGGGCGCCCGGATCCTCGAGGCGCCAGGTGCGCACGTTCGGCAGCAGCGCCTCCTCGCCCAGGTAGTAGCGGATCAGCTCGGGCAGGTACGTGTAGACGAGCTTGTCGTCGGCGACGCCGTTGCCCACCGCGTTCGCGATGGTGACCGTGCCGAGACGCGCGGCCATCAACAGGCCGGGCGAGCCGAGCACCGAGTCGGCGCGGAACTGCAGCGGGTCGAGGAACTCGTCGTCGACCCGGCGGTAGATCACGTCGACCCGCTCGGGGCCGCCCGTCGTGCGCATGAAGACGCGGCCGCCCGAGCAGTAGAGGTCGCGGCCCTCGACGAGCTCGACGCCCATCAGCCGGGCCAGCAGGGTGTGCTCGTAGTACGCCGAGTTGAAGACCCCGGGGGTCAGCACGACCACCGTCGGCTCGTCGACCCCCGACGGCGCGCTCTTCTTGAGGGCGGCGAGGAGGCGGGCGGGATAGTCGCCCACGGGGCGCACCTTCATCGAGACGAAGAGCTCGGGCAGCGTCTGTGCCATCACCCGCCGGTTCGAGATCACGTAGCTGACCCCGCTGGGCACGCGGACGTTGTCCTCGAGGACGCACCAGGCGCCGGCCTCGTCGCGGATCAGGTCGATGCCGCTGACCTGGATGCGCACGCCGTTCGCCGGGTCGATGCCCGCGGCCTGGCGGTGGAAGTGGCTCGAGCTCGTGATGAGCCCCGCGGGGATCACCCCGTCGGCGACGGCCCGCTGCGGTCCGTAGACGTCGGCGAGGAACGCCTCCAGCGCCTTGACCCGCTGCTTCACCCCTTTCTCGACGTCGAGCCACTCGTCGTTCTTGATGACGCGGGGCACCGCGTCGAGGGGGAACGGTCGCTCCTCGCCGGCGAAGTCGAAGGTGACGCCCTGCGCGAGGTACGAGTCGGCGAGGGCCGCGGTGCGGCCGCGCAGGTCGTCCTGCGTCATGCCCTCGAGGGTCGCGTGGATCTCCTGGTAGGCCCGGCGGACCTCGCGGTCGGAGGCGAACATCTCGTCCCAGGCGGGCGCCGGCTGCCTCGCGGAGGAGCCCCTGGCCGGGGTCGCCGCGGCGTAGCGGTCGAAGAGGTCTGCCATGGCTCGACGCTACTGACGGGGTGTTGCGACGGTGTTTCCGGGCGGTTGCGGGCGGGGACGGGACTCCCGGCCGGGCCCTGTCAGGGCTTGGTCAGGAGCCCGTCGGGGCTTGATCGGGGCCCGGTCGGGGCCCGGTCGAGCCGCCGAGCGAGTTCTCGGCGGTCTCATCCGCACGGGCGAGACGCCGCACAGGCGCGGGGACTAGCGTCGACGGAACACGTCAACGTTCCCTGGGAGGACCCATGAGTTTCCGATTCTTGCTCATCGCCATCATCGCGTTCATCGCCTACACCTTCGGCGCGAAGGCCGGGCACGGTCGCTACAAGCAGATCTCGGGCTACGTCGGCTCGTTCTGGAACGACCCCCAGGTCAAGAAGGCCCGCAAGAGCGCCAAGAAGAACGTCGCCGTCGCCCGCAAGGCCGCGATCAAGAAGGCCAAGAAGGCCTCGCGCTGACCTGAGCGCACGTCATTCGACGAGGCCCGTCCCGCTGAGCGGGGCGGGCCTCGTCGTGCGCTGCAGGCGCTGCCGTAGCGTGGGCGGATGATCCCCGACGCGTCCTCGGCCGGTGACGACCGCCTCCTCGTGGTGCCGGAGCCCGTGCTCGCCGCGGCCGACGGCGCCACCGTCACGCCGGTGTGGCTGAACGAGGCAGGAGGCGTGACGTACCGCCTGGGGGACGGTCCCGGCCGGCGCTTCGCCAAGTGGGCGCCGCACGGCAGCGGGCTCGACCTGCACGCCGAGGAGATGCGCCTGCGCTGGGCCGTCGAGCACGCCGTCGTGCCGCGGGTCCTCGAGATCGGCAGCGACGACGAGGGCGACCACCTCGTGACCGCGGGCCTGCCCGGCCGCAGCGCCGTCGACCTGCGGTGGGTGCGCGACCCGGAGCGTGCGGTGAGGGCGGCAGGGCACGGGCTCCGCGTGCTGCACGACGCCCTGCCGGTGGACGACTGCCCCTTCAGCTGGTCGGTGGAGGACCGGATCGCGACGAGTGCGCGGGCGCGCACCGCGCCTCCTTCGTCGCACCCCGACTCGCTGGGGCCGGCCCCCGAGGTCGACCGTCTCGTGGTGTGCCACGGCGACCCGTGCGTGCCGAACACGCTGCTGCTCGACGACGGGACGTGGTCGGGCCACGTCGACCTCGACGCGCTCGGGGTCGCCGACCGCTGGGCCGACGTCGCCGTCGCCACGATGAGCCTCGAGTGGAACTACGGCCCCGGCTGGGAGGCCGCCTGGCTCGACGCCTACGGGATCGACCCCGACCCGGTTCGGACCGCCTTCTACCGCGGGCTCTGGAACGCGACCTGAGGAGCTGCCCGCGTCGGGCGTCGCGTCGGAGCCGGCGGGTCGTCGTCGCCCGCGGCGGGTCCGAGTCGCGTGCGGCGGGTCCGAGTCGCGTGCGGCGGGTCCGAGT
>NZ_CAUPYL010000255.1:0-2984 GCF_963515265.1 uncultured Frigoribacterium sp. | reverse complement strand
CACGGTGCTCGGAGCAGCGGCCTGCGTCGCGATCGGCGTCGGCGGCGGCGTGCTCGCCGCGACGCCCCGCGACGCCCACGTCGCCGGCCCGCCCGGCACCCTGGGCGCCGTCGAGCACGTGGCGTTCGCCGGCGAGCCGTCGGGGGTCGCCGGCGACGGCGACCTCGTGGCGCACACCTGGGGCACCGAGACCGTGCTCACGGTCGACGGCCTGCCGATCGGGCAGGCGTTCTCGGTCGTCGTCGTCGACGACACCGGTGCCGAGCACGAGTCCGGGGCGTTCCTCGGCACGGACGTGACCATCGACTGCCGGATGAACGCGGCGGTGCTGCGCGAGCACGTCGTCGCCGTCGAGGTGCGCGGCGCCGACGGCGTCGAGATCGCGACCGCCTCGGTGCCCTCCGTCGACGCCTGACCCGCCCCTCCTGCTCTCCCGCCCCTCCGCCCTCGTGCGTCTCGCCTCCGTGCTCTGTCATTCAGGACGCTGGCTCCTGAGTTCGCAGTGCGCAGGATCGGCGGTCCTGAGTCGTGCACGATCCAGGAGTCGGGCGCCGCGGCTTCCTGAGTTTCGCCGGACACCCCGCCCGGCCCGCCGCGCCGTCGCGGTGGCATCATCGACGGGTGACCACTGACACCGACCCGACGCCGCCCGTGACGTCCGGAGCCGACGCCGCCACCGCCTCCTCGGCCGACTCCACGGCCACCGCCCCGGCATCCCAGGCGACACGTGTCGCCGCGGTCGTCTACAACCCGATCAAGATCGACCTCGACGCGGTGAAGGCCGCGGTCGCCCGTGCCGAGGGCGCCGCCGGCTGGGGCACGACGCTCTGGTTCGAGACGAGCGAGGACGACGCCGGCCAGGGCCCCGCCCGCGAGGCCCTCGAGGCCGGTGCGACGATGGTCATCGCGGCCGGCGGCGACGGCACGGTCCGGGCGGTGGCCGAGACGGTGCACGCCTCCGACGCGTCGCTCGCCCTGCTTCCGAGCGGCACGGGCAACCTGCTCGCCCGCAACCTCAAGCTCACCCTCGAGGACCTCGACAACTCCCTCGAGACCGCCTTCTCGGGCGAGGACCGGGACATCGACCTCGGCATGCTCGAGATCCGCCGCGAGGACGGCTCGTCGAGCGAGCACGTCTACGTCGTGATGACCGGCCTCGGCATCGACGCGAAGATGCTCGCGAACACCGACGACGACCTCAAGGCGAAGGTCGGCTGGCTCGCCTACGTGAAGGCGCTGGTCGCCACGCTGCGCGACGAGAACCAGCTCGTGTTCCGCTACAGGATCGACGGCGGCAAGCAGCGCGACATGCACGCGCACACGATCATCGTGGGCAACTGCGGCGCCCTGCCCGCGAACATCGTGCTGCTGCCGGACGCGGCGATCGACGACGGCCTGTTCGACATCCTGCTGCTGCGCCCGAAGGGCGTCCGCGGCTGGGCCCACATCCTGTTCAAGGTGTTCTGGGAGAACGGCGTCGTGCGTCGCCTGCCCTTCGCCGACAAGCTGCCCGGCACCGAGAACGAGGCGCTGCGCTACGTCAAGGCGAAGCAGATCGAGGTCGAGCTCAAGAGCCCCGAGGACATCGAGGTCGACGGCGACGGCTTCGGCGTCGCCACGGGCTTCCGCACCTGGATCGAGCCCGGCGGGCTGACCGTGCGGGTGCCTCGCTCGTAGGGAGCAGGAGGCGCGGAGCGGCCACCTGGGCCGCCCTGGGCGCCGGGACTCCGGGCGGGTCCGTCGCGGACGGGCCGCCGCGATCGCCCGCCCGCGGCGAACACGCCCGTGCTCCGGCGGGTGGCGGCCGGCGGGCCGACCAGCGGCGGCGACCGCTGGCGGGCAGCCTCAGACCACGGTCAAGGAGGCGCGGGTCGCCTCGAGCACGGCAGTCACCGACCGCGCGTCGTCGAGCGAGTGCAGCGGCGAGTCCGTGCGCCCCTCGGCGACGAAGGCGGCCAGCGCCGTCGCCTCGTAGGCGAGCCCGTCTCGGCCCCGCAGCACCGACGGGTCATGCCACGTCGCCGTGCCGGCGGCGGTGGACACCTCGAAGGAGGCAGGGAAGACCAGGTGCTCGAGCATCCGCACGGTGCCGGTCGAGCCGCTGATCGTGCCGAGGCCCGGTGACGTCGTGAGCAGGCTCGTGACCGCCGTGCCGACGCGGCCCTCGGCCGTGCGGAGCGCGATCGCCGCCTCGAGGTCGACGCCGTCGGCGCGGGTCGTGCCGGTGGCCCGGACGTCGACCGGCCTGCCGATCGCGAACTGGGCGAACCAGACGGCGTAGACGCCGATGTCGAGCAGCGCGCCGCCGCCGAGGGACGGGTCGGCCATGCGCCCGCCCGACGACAGGTCGTTCGCCCACGCCACGTCGGCCGTCGCGAGCCGGACGTCGCCGATCGCGCCGTCGGCGAGCAGCCGGGCGAGCACGGTGCTGTGCGGCACGTACCGCGTCCACATGGCCTCCATCGCGAGCACCCCGGCCGCGCGGGCGGCGGCGATCAGCCGGTCCGCCTCCTCCGTGGTCGTCGCGAACGGCTTCTCGACGAGGACGTGCTTGCCGGCGTCGATCGCGAGCAGGGCGTCGGGAACGTGGCTCGTGTGGGGCGTGGCGACGTAGACGACGTCGACCTCGGCCAGGGCGACCAGCGCCTCCTGCCCCTCGACCGCGGTGGCGACGCCGTGGGAGGCGGCGAAGCGCTCGGCCTTGTCGAGCGTGCGCGACGACACGGCGACGACCCGCTGGTCGGTGTGCGCGTGCAGGGCGTCGGTGAAGTCGCCCGCGATCTCGCCGGTGCCGATCACTCCCCAGCGCAGTGCGGGCCCGCCGCGCAGCGGGGTCGCGGTCGACTCGGGGAACATGAGCGACGACGAGGACGAGGGTACGGTCGAGCTGGTCATGGTGCCTCCGGGGGAGCGGGCGGGACGGGGCGAGCGGCCGGGCCGGCGGGAGCGGACGGGCTCGCGGGCGCGGACGGGCTGCCGGGCGC
>NZ_CAUPYL010000254.1:0-2989 GCF_963515265.1 uncultured Frigoribacterium sp. | reverse complement strand
GTCGACGACACGGCCGAGGCCGGCCTGCGCGGGGCGCACGTCGAGGCCCAGCTCGTGGCCGTAGAGCGGCATGCCCGCCTCGAGGCGGAGCGTGTCGCGGCTGGCGAGCCCGGCGGGGACGAGGCCGCGCGGGCCGCCTGCCTCGGCGAGGGCTCCCCAGAGCTCGGGGGCGAGCTCGGGCGCGAGGTAGAGCTCGAAGCCGTCCTCGCCCGTGTAGCCGGTGCGGGCGATCAGCACGGGGGCGTCGTCGAAGGTGCCCTGGAGCACGCGGTAGTAGCGCAGGGTCGACAGGGGCGCGTCGGGCTGCAGCCGGTCGGCGGTGACCAGCTCGTCGAGCACGCCCTCGGCCTCGGGGCCCTGGATCGCGATGAGCGCGGTGTCGTCGCTCTCGTCGTCGACCGTGACGTCGAAGCCGTGCGCCCGGCTCGCGAGGGCGCCGAAGGCGGCATCGCGGTTGGAGGCGTTGGCGACGACGAGGTAGTCGTGCTCGTCGAGGCGGTAGACGACCAGGTCGTCGACGATCCCGCCCTCGGGGCTGAGCAGCAACGAGTACTTGGCCCGGCCGACCGCGATGGTCGAGAGGGTGCCCGCGAGCGCTGCGTCGAGGAACACCCCCGCGTCGGGCCCGACGACGGCGATCTCGGCCATGTGCGACAGGTCGAACAGCCCGGCGGCGGTGCGCACCGCGTGGTGCTCGGCCAGGTCGGAGCTGTAGCGGACCGGCATCTGCCAGCCGGCGAAGTCCGTGAAGCTGGCACCGGCGGCGACGTGGACCTCGTGCAGGGGGCTGAGGCGCTCTTCCTGCTCGTCGGCGACGGCCTCCGCGTCGACCGCGTCGACCAGGTCGAGGGGCGCGCCGTCGGCGGTCGCGACGCCCTCGGTGCCGTCGTCGGCGAGGGGCAGGTCGCCGGTCGTGGCTGCGGGGCCGTCGCGGAGGTCCGCGTCGTCGGGGCCGGGGGCGGCGGGCAGGTTCGAGGCTGCGTCGGACATCTGCGGACTCCTGGGGGAACGGCCCGGCATCAGGTGACTCGGCCGGGATCGGCGTCGTGCAGCACCTGCACGACGGGGACGCGCACGGCACGGCAGAGCCGCGGTCGTGCACCCCCTCTGTCATGGGCCTGAGAGCTTCGCCGGCCACGAGGGCCGACTTTCACCGTGGGCGAGGAGGCGGTGTCGGCGACGCTCGCGCGCCTCGTACAGGTGCCCCCTGCTTTTCAGAGTGGCCAGTCCGTCGCGGTACGCGGTACCTGAGAGATTGGCGGGGAGCTTGCTCCTTCGGTGCCCGGCGGCGCATCGGCGTGCGCTCCGGGGCTCTCCCGCGACGTGTTCGTGGCCCGGTGTTCTGTTGTGCCGCTCACCCTACAGCGGGCATGTGACAGCGGTGTTTCGGGACGCGACGACGGACGCCCCGGCCGTGGGGCACGGTCGGGGCGTCGCGGGGGCTCGGGCTAGGAGGCCGGCTGACCCGGCTCGGGCGACCCGGCGGCCTGGTGCGCGGCGACGAGCTCGCGGACGTCGTTCGCGAGCTGCGCGACGCCCTCGGGGAGCATCTCGAAGCCCTCGCGGTTGCCCGGGTTCACGACGAGACCGGTCTGCGCGGGGATCGCCTGGACGAGCTCGGCCGCGGGGATCGTGGCCTGGTACTCGGCGACGCCCTTGACCTGCTCGCCGATCATGTCGGCGTGCGTGAAGGCCGCCAGCATGGGCGTGCCCTCGCGGTCGAAGAGCACCGGCTGGAGGTCGGTCAGGCTGTCCTGGGCGTCGACGGCGGTGGCCACGACGACCTGCGCGTTGACGAACTCGGCGAGGACGGCGTTCATGTCGCCTTCTCCTGCCTGTCCCTTGCTGATGGCCTGCTCGAGGGCGGTCGGTTCGCGGTTCTCTGTAGCGGTCATCGAACCAGCTTGCACCCTCGACCTCCGTGGCGCCTCCGTGCGGTTAGTCTGAGCCTCCTCGACCTCCGTCGGCGCCCGCCGACGCCCGTCCCGTCTCCTGGAGCGCGCCGTGCCCACCAAGACCGCCTCGCTGGTCACCGCCGCCCTCGCCGTCACCCTGCTGCTGGCGGGCTGCGCGGGGACCGACGGAGAGCCCGGCGCCGCGGCCACGCCCGGGATCGTCACGACGACCGGGCCCGACGCGATCGCGACGCCCCTGCCGACCACGACTCCCCCGGCGCCCTCGACGGCCGAGGCGCACGAGGCGCCGCCCGCCTGGGACGCCTGCGTCGCCGCGGTCCGGGCCCAGTACCCGGACCTGCCGTCGATCGACGACGTGTGGGCCTACGAGGAGGCGGACGTCCGCGACTCGGACTCGGGCGCGGTCGCCGAGGTGCGCTTCGGACACCTCGCCGACGGCCGGGTCGAGGCGGCGTTCACCTGCCAGATCTCGGGGACGCCCGAGTCGCCCGTGGTCGACCTCGTCTCGCCGGTCGACGTCTAGGCCCCTCGAACTCCCTCGCCTGGGCCCGACCCGCGCCTTCGTCCGGGCATCGACGGACAGCCGAGTGGTCAGGAGTCGTCCTTCCCGACGGATCCTGCGACAGGTGCTGACCACTCGGCCTGCCGCCGGACTCCTTCAGGCCACCGGGCGGGTCGCGCTGACGGCGGTCGCGTCGAGGTCGTCGTCGCGCTCGACCGACACGTCGAGGCCCGCGGCCCGGAAGAGGGCGGCCGTGGCCTCGGCCTGGCGCTCGCTCGTCTCGATCAGGAGCGTGCCGGTCGGCGAGAGCCACTCCCCTGCGCCCTCGGCGATGCGGCGGTGCAGATCGAGGCCGTCCGCCCCGCCGTCGAGGGCGAGCACGGACTCGTGGAGGCGGGCCTCCGGCGGCATCGTCGCGATGGCGGCCGTCGGCACGTACGGCGCGTTCGCGACCAGGACGTCCACCCGGCCGCGCAGCCGTGCGGGGAGCTCGGCGAAGAGGTCGCCCCCGACGACCGTCGCCCGCTCGCCGAGGTTGCGGCGGGCGCAGCGCACGGCGACGGGATCGAGG
>NZ_CAUPYL010000253.1:0-2990 GCF_963515265.1 uncultured Frigoribacterium sp. | reverse complement strand
GTCGTGTGCCTCAACAGCGACGAGTCGGTCACGCGGCTCAAAGGGCCCGAGCGGCGCGCGACGGGTGCGCGCCGAGGGCGGCACGGTCGTCGCGACCGGCGGCTGCTTCGACCTCCTGCACGCCGGCCACGCGCGCACCCTCGCCGGCGCCCGCGCCCTCGGCGACTGCCTGGTCGTGTGCCTCAACAGCGACGAGTCGGTCACGCGGCTCAAAGGGCCCGAGCGGCCGATCATGTCGCAGGGCGACCGCGTCGACCTGCTGCTCGCGCTCGAGTGCGTCGACGCCGTGGTCGTCTTCGACGAGGACACCCCGCACGCCGTGCTCGACCGCGTCCGGCCCGACCTGTGGGTGAAGGGCGGGGACTACACCGCCGACACCCTGCCGGAGGCCTCGCTCGTGGCCGGCTGGGGAGGGCGCACCGTCACGGTGCCGTTCCACCCCGGGCGGTCGACCACGAGGCTCGCGTCGGCGCTGGAGCGCGTGGGCTGACCCGCGCCTCCTCGTCGTCGCCCGAGCACCGGGCCGCCCGCGCCGCACGACACCCATGTCCCCTACGGAAGGAACCACCCATGACCTCGACCGACACCAGCACGACCGACACCGGCACCGGCACCGGCGCCGAGGGCCGTCGCGGCCCTGGCCGCGTGATCGTGACCGGCGGTGCCAGCGGACTCGGCGCGGCCGTCGCGCACGCCGTGCTCCGGGCCGGCGGCACGCCGATCGTGCTCGACCTCGACGTCTCCCGCGTGGCCGAGGGCGTCGAGGCGCACCAGGTCGACGTGTCCGACTCGGCAGCCGTGGAGTCGGCGGTCACCTCGGCCGCGGAGGCGCACGGCGGCCTCGACGCGGTCGTCACCGCCGCGGGCATCGACACCCCCGCGCCGCTCGACGGCATCAGCACCGCGAGCTGGGAGGCGATCGTCGGCGTCAACCTGTTCGGCACCGTCTCGACCGTGCGCGCCGCGCTGCCGCACCTCAAGCGGTCGCACGGCAAGGTCGTCACCGTGGCGTCGTCGCTCGGCATCAAGGCCGTCGGCGACGCGACCGCGTACTGCGCCTCGAAGTTCGGCGTGGTCGGCTTCACGCGCTCGCTCGCGGCCGAGCTGAAGGGCGTCGTCGGCGTGACGACGCTCATCCCGTCGGGCATGAAGACGCGCTTCTTCGACGCCCGCGACGAGCAGTACAAGCCGCAGGACGACTCCCGCCTGCAGGATCCGTCCGACGTCGCGGACGCCGTGCTCTACGTGCTCGGGATGCCCGCGACCAGCGAGATCCGCGAGCTCGTCGTGACGCACCCGGAGGAGGACAGCTGGCCCTGATCGGCAGCCGGCCGGCTCCGGTGAGCCAGCCCTCGCCTCCTCGGCTCGGCCCTGTCGCGCTCGAGTGGTCAGGTGCTGTCCCTCACCGAGCCGGGAAGGGCAGGACCTGACCACTCGTCGCCCCCGCAGGCGGACGTACCCCGGCGTGAACGTTCACGCCGCCGGGGCGTAGCGTCGGTGACGGTGCGCAGCGGAGCGCCCCCGACAAGGAGAACCCCATGGAATTCAGGTACCTCGGCAACTCAGGACTCAAGGTCTCCGAGCTCACGTTCGGCAACTGGCTGACCCACGGCTCGCAGGTCGAGAACGACACGGCGACCGCGTGCGTCCGCGCCTCGCTCGACGTCGGGATCTCGACCTTCGACACGGCCGACGTCTACGCGAACACGCAGGCGGAGGTCGTGCTCGGCGAGGCGCTGAAAGGCGAGCGCCGCGAGTCGGTCGAGATCTTCACCAAGGTCTACGGCCCGACCGGCCCCAAGGGCCACAACGACACCGGCCTCAGCCGCAAGCACGTCACCGAGTCGATCAACGGGTCGCTGAAGCGGCTGCAGACGGACTACGTCGACCTGTACCAGGCGCACCGCTACGACGTCGAGACTCCCCTCGAGGAGACCATGGAGACGTTCGCCGACCTCGTCCGCCAGGGCAAGGTGCTCTACATCGGCGTCTCCGAGTGGAACGCCGAGCAGCTGCGCGAGGCGCACGCGCTCGCCCGTGAGCTCAAGATCCAGCTCGTCTCGAACCAGCCCGAGTACTCGCTGCTCTGGCGGGTCATCGAGGAGGAGGTCGTCCCGGCCTCGAAGGAGCTCGGCATCTCGCAGATCGTCTGGTCGCCCGTCGCCCAGGGCGTGCTCACCGGCAAGTACACCAAGGGCGGCGAGCTGCCCTCGGGCAGCCGGGCCACCGACCAGAAGGGCGGCGCCGCGATGATCGAGCGCTGGATGGGCGACGACGTGCTCGACGCCGTGGCCCAGCTGAAGCCGGTCGCGGACGACCTCGGCCTCACGCAGGCGCAGCTGTCGCTGGCCTGGGTGCTGTCCAACGAGAACGTCGCGTCGGCGATCATCGGGGCCTCGCGTCCGGAGCAGGTCGAGTCGAACGCGAAGGCGTCGGGCGTCGTGCTCGAGGCCGACGTGCTCGCGAAGATCGAGTCGATCTTCGAGGGGCTCGCCGAGACCGACCCCCGCAAGACGCAGATGCCCGCCGGCCGCGAGGTCTAGGCCGCCGCCCCGGCGCTGACCACTGGCCGACCGCCTCCTGGGAACATCCCGAACGACGGTCCGTGGCGGCGCTGCGGGCCTACCGTCCACGTCACAGCCGGGACATCCCGGGACTCAGCAGGAGGAGGAACCGCATGTCCATCGGAGACAAGGCCAAGGACGCAGTGCAGAAGGCAGCCGGACACGTGGAGGAGGCCGTCGGCAAGAAGACCGACGACGCCGAGCTCACCGCACAGGGCCAGAAGGACAAGTCGATGAGCGAGGACCGTCTCGCCACCGAGCGCGCCAAGGACGGCGACCAGCACTGATCCACTCGGGCGCCGATCCATCCCGCCCTCCGGTCGAGCCCCGCCCCAGGCAAGTGGTCCGGCGCCACCGCGGGCCCGGGCCCGCGCTGCGGGGGGCCCGGGGCCGCCAGTTGCCGCCCCACGCCGGCGCGTGGGGGGG
>NZ_CAUPYL010000252.1:0-3028 GCF_963515265.1 uncultured Frigoribacterium sp. | reverse complement strand
GCCGCACACTGAGCGCGGCACCCCGACGACGACTCAGCTCAGTGGCCGACCTTCTCGTCGGCAGCGTCGCCGGCCTTCTCGATCTTGTCGTCGAACTTGCCGCCGCTCTTCTGTGAGGCAGCCTGCTCGGCCTTGTCGATGCCCGCGTCCGAGGCCTTCTCGCCCTTGTCGCTGCCCATCGCGTCCTTCGCGCTGTCCATGAGACCCATCTCGGTCGTCCTCTCGTCCGTGGCCCGCCCGGCGCGGACCTCCCCCAGGTCACTCCCTCGGCGACGGGACAGTCCTGCACGTGCAGGCAGGTCCCAGTCCCGGCCGCCGGACGTACCCCGGCTGCCGACATGTGCAGGACCCGCGCCGGACCGGTACGGCCGCGACGCCGGAGGCGGCTGTCGCTCGGCACGACAGACCCTCGGTACTCCGGTACCAGCGGACGGATACCCGTGGAGGATCTCACGTCCGTCCGACGTCCGTAGCGTCGGCACCATGATCGAAGCGACCAGACTCAGCAAGCGCCACGGCGCGAAGACAGTCGTCGACGGCGTGTCCTTCTCGGTGCGGCCGGGCACGGTGACGGGGTTCCTCGGGCCGAACGGCGCCGGCAAGTCGACCACGATGCGGATGATCGTCGGGCTCGACCGCCCCACGTCGGGCACCGTCACGGTGAACGGCCGCCGCTACGTCGACAGCCCTGCGCCCATGGCCGAGGTCGGCGTGCTGCTCGACGCCGGCGCGGTCCATCCCGGCCGACGGGCCCGTGACCACCTGCGCGTCGTCGCCAGCACCAACGGGATCGGCGACCGTCGCGTCGACGCGGTGCTGAGCCTGGCCGGGCTCGAGAGCGTCGCCCGCAAGAAGGTCGGCACGTTCTCGCTCGGCATGAAGCAGCGTCTCGGCATCGCCACGGCACTGCTCGGCGACCCCGGCACGGTGGTGCTCGACGAGCCGGTGAACGGCCTCGACCCCGAGGGCGTCACCTGGGTGCGCCAGCTGTGCCGCCAGCTGGCCGCCGAGGGCCGGGCCGTGCTGCTCTCGAGCCACCTGATGGGCGAGATGGCCCAGACGGCCGACCGCCTCGTCGTGCTCGGACGAGGGCGCGTGATCGCGGACACCCCGACGGCCGAGCTGCTGGCACGAGCCGGCGGCGGCGGCGCCGTCCGCGTCCGCACGGACCGACCGGAGGACCTGAGCGCCCTGGTGGCGCCGCTGGGCGCGACGCTCGTCCCCGTCTCGGCCGACACCGTCGAGGTGGCCGGCCTGACCGCCGAGCAGATCGCCCAGGCGGCCGGGCCCGCCGGCGTGCTGCTGTACGAGCTCGCCCCGGTCCAGGTCTCCCTCGAGGCCGCCTTCTTCCACCTCACGGGCGACTCGGTCGAGTACCGGGCCGACGCGATCACCGACACCGACTCCTCGAAGGCCACACGATGAACGAGCACCTGCCCACCTCGTCCTCGGCACCCGTCGCCGCCCGCGACACCCGCACGTCGACCGCCGCCCACCAGGACTTCACGGGCCTGATGAGGTCGGAGTGGCTGAAGGTCGCCTCCCTGACCTCGATGCGGTGGCTCGCGCTCGCCGCCGTCGGTGCCGGGGCGCTCGGCGCCGTGGCGTTCGCCTCGAGCGCCGAGGCCTCGACCACCACCGCGGTCCTCGGCTCCGCCACCCTGTCCGCCCTCGTGATCGGCCTCCTGACGGCCCTGGGGACGACGTCCGAGTACGCCACCGGAAGCATCCGCACCACCCTGGCCGTCGCGCCCCGTCGCGGTCTCGCACTGCTGGCCAAGGCGGCCTTGTCCGCCCTGCTGGGCGTCGTCCTGTCGGTCCTCGGCTCGGTCGCCGGCCTGGCCGCCACCTCGGCCATGCACCCCGACGGCTGGATCGAGGCCGGCACCGTCGTGCGCGCCGTGGTCGCCGCCGCGATCTACGTCGCCGTCGTCGCCGTCTTCTGCCTGCTGCTCGGCACCCTGCTCCGCGGGGTCGCCCTCACGACGGCCTCCGTCATCGCGCTCGTCCTGCTGCTCCCCGGGATGACCGGCGGCGTGCGCGTCGGCGACGTGTTCCTCTCCGACTACCTCTTGTCCGAGGCCGGGCCGGGCCTGGTCCTCCAGACCTCGTTCGGCACCGACGCGTGGGTGCAGGTGGCCACCGTCAGCGTCTGGATGGCGCTCGCCTCGGCCGCCGCCGCCGCCCGCCTCGGGTACTCCGACGCCTGAGGCGCGGCCCTGCTGCCGAGGCCGCGACCTCGGGCCCCGCGGTCCAGGCGGTCTCCGGAGAGCCGGACCCTAGGCGGCGTACCGCTCCACGCGCGGGACGCAGGTGAGGCCGTCCTCCTCGACGGGGATGGTCATCGACCAGTCGGCACCCTCGCCGGCCTCCACGGGGCCGACGTCGACCTGCTGCAGGGCGCGGGTGTCGGACCCTCCGCTGAGCAGGGACATGTAGAGCCGGTAGGTGACCGGGCCCTCGCTCGGGTTCTGGACCGTCCCGTCGACGGTCCAGCCGCCGTCGCCCCGCTCGCAGGTGGCGATCTGCAGGTCGCTGAGGGCCCCGGTGAAGCCCTCTCCGGAGCCGGGGACGTCCTGGACGTCGGTGATGCCCGCCGAGGCCTGCTCGGTCGCCTCGGCCGTCGGCGTCGGCGACGGCGACGGCTCCGCGTCCTGCGAGGTGCAGCCGGTCAGGGCCAGTGCCAGGGCACCGACGGCGAGGGTCGTCGTCCACCGGGTGGAGGTCATGGGCGTTCCTTTCGGGGTGGGCGGCGCTGCCCCCATCTCACCACGAGGGCGCCGAGCAGCAGCAACAGGCCGCCGAGGGGGAGGCCGGCGAGACCGGCGAGACCGCCGCCGGTCCAGGCCAGGACCGCCGTGGCCACGGGCGAGAAGACGGGCACGAGCACCGAGGGGCCGGCGGGCGCGGCAGGCTGTGCCGGGTCGGCCGGCGACACCGGACGGACCGGCGGCTGCGGGCCGACCGGGGGCTGCGGGTCCACCGGCGGCTCGGGGTCGGTGACCGGTGCCACGGCCACGGTCGCCCC
>NZ_CAUPYL010000251.1:0-3132 GCF_963515265.1 uncultured Frigoribacterium sp. | reverse complement strand
GGTGGGGCCGGTCGCGCGGGTCGGGCTGGTCGCGCGGGTCGGGCCGGTCGCGCTGGTAGGGCCTGTCGGGCTGGCAGGTCCCGGGGCGACCGTCTCGGGGGCCGGGGCGTCCTCGGTCACGCGCCCGCGCCTCCTGGGTGCCGGTAGGCCTGATAGGCGAGGACGACGGTCTCGGCTCCGTCGTCGTCGGCGGGGTCGTGTGCGTCGCCGACGTCGACCCAGCGGTCGACGACGGACTCGAGCTCGGCGCGGAGGGCGGCGAGCTCCGTGACCGTGAGGCGGATCGCGCGGTCGCCGCCGGCCGCCGCGGCGACCCACTCGCGCGGCAGGGCCGGCATCGCGTCGACGTACTGGGTGTACCGCGCGGCGTTCGCCTGGACGATCGACTTCTCGAGGGCCGCCGACGCGCTGAGGCGCTCGGGGTCGTCGAGGAGGTCGGCGGGCTCCCACGAGGTGAGGAGGGCCGTGGCCTGCCACCAGCGCTCGCGACGGTCGGCGCTCTGCGGGTCGGCGGCCTGGATCAGGTCGCTCGCCGCGAGCTTCGACAGGTGGTAGCTGACCGTGCCCGGCGCCTCGTCGACCACGTCGCCGAGCTGCGCCGCCGTCTGCGGACCGCGCTGGCGCAGCAGGCCGAGGAGGCGCAGCCGCGTCGGGTGGGCCAGCGCGCGCATCGAGGCGGCGTCGGTGAGGGCGGAGCGGGGCTCGTCGCGGGTCATGGGGCAACGGTAGATGCACAAGGGGTGTTGCGCAAGAGATGTTGTGGAGTTCAGTGCCTCATGCAGGCCCGGCCGCGGACGCGTTCGCGGCCGCGTCCGCGGCGCGGTCAGGCGGGCGTCGGTCGGCCTGACGGCGGCGGGCTCGGTCCATGCGGACCGGTCGCGTGGACGGCGGGCGAGTTCGTCGGAGGCGGGCTGCCGCGACGGCCCGCTGACGACGGTCTCGCCCGCCGACAGGTGGTCGCACGCGGCGGGGGTGGGAACGGGGACGGGCGCGGGCCAGGGCGGTCTTCGGACGGTCACGCGCCTCCTCGGCTGTCCGGATCGCGCAGTACCGAACGGGGGGTGTCTCGACGGTCGAGATTCTCGCTAATCTAATCGTCGGCACGGATGCCGATCTCAGCGCAGGAGCGAACATGACCACCCCGACACTCTCGACCCGACCCAGGTACATGACCCGACCGAACACCGCACCGGACCCGACCCCGGCCGCGGCCCCCTCGCTCGACGGAGGCGCCGGTCACGACGCCGGCGTCGGCCCCGACTCCGTCACCGGCTTCATGCAGGCGTTCGGCGCGGCGCAGATGCGCGCCGAGACCCTGATGAAGATCGTGGCCGCCGACCACGGGATCGGCGTCTCGGACCTTCGCGCGCTGTACTTCGTCCACGGCGGCACGGACGTCACGCCGCGCGAGCTCGCCGCGTACCTCGAGCTCTCGTCGGGCTCCGTCACGAGCCTCGTCGACCGGATGACCGACGCCGGGTTCCTGGACCGCGCCGCCCACCCGACGGACCGGCGCAGCAGCGTCCTCGTCATCGCCCCCGACGGCGTCGCGCTGATCGAGGGCGAGATCGGGTACTACCTCGAGGTCTTCGACGGGCTCGCGTCGCGGCCCGAGCTGGCCGTCGTGACGACCGCGCTCGCCGAGCTCGCGAACTCGATGACGCGGCACGCGGCTGCGCGCTCTGCGGGTGCGAGCTCAGCCTCGGCCTAGCTCGAGGCCTAGGCCGAGCCCGAGCCCGTCTCTCTTGACCGATGTGACGCGTCGAAGGGGTCCGATCGGGGTAGACCCCCTCGACGCGTCACCTCGATCGCGGGGTCGGGCCGGGAGGCGGGGCGGGAGACGCCTCCCTTGGTCGTACCCGCCTCGGCGGCGCTGGCTGCCGCAAGACCCGACCGGGGAGGCGCGAGGCGACTCCCGATGCCCGGAAAAGCCCGTATTGCCGATGGCGCGGTCGGCATTTGCGGACCCGGAGCTGCGGCCGGAGCGGGGTACGGTCAGCGCGGCTCGGGCGAGGCGCCGAAGGCCTTGCGGCCGTTCCACACGGCGATCCCGACGACGAAGAGCGTGAATGAGACCGAGAACACGACGCTCGGCTGCAGCACCGCCCACACGACGACGATCATGCCGACGCTGACGACGAAGCTGATGCCGTACATGATGCGCCCGAGGCGCGTGTTCATCCTCATGGAGACTGTCTACCCAGGCGGAGCGCATTCAGCCCTGCGGGCGAAGCGGTCCCCGGGTGACGGCCGCGAGACTGGAGACCTCGAGAAACGGACTCCATGCACCTCGCCACCCTCCACCTCGTCGTCCCGGCGCTCGCGACCGTCGTCCCCGTGACGATCCTCGCGGTCGCGCTCGTGGGGCTGCGCTCGCGGCGGGCCGGGGCCGACCTGGGGACGACCCTCTGGCGCACGTCGTTCGTCGCCTACCTCGGGGCGCTGGTCGCGGTCACGTTCTTCCCGTTCGTGATCGACCTCGACGCACCGCCGGACTCGCCGTGGCGCCCGATGATGAACCTCGACGCGCTCAGCTCGCTGCACCTCCGGTCGTTCTGGTTGAACATCGTGATGACGGTGCCGCTCGGGGCGTACCTGACGGGCCGCGGGCTGACGGGCCGCGGTCTAGCGGGCGGCGGGCTGGCGGCACGCGGGCGGGCGGGGCTCGGGTCGTCGGGTCGGCGCCGACTGCGGGGCGTCGTGCCGGTCGCCGCGATCGCGCTGGTCGCGAGCGTCACGGTCGAGCTGCTGCAGCTGGTGCTGCACCTCACGATCGGCGGCAACCGCGCGACCGACATCGACGACGTGATCGCCAACACCGCCGGAGCCGTCGTAGGCGCGGTGCTCTGGCGGGCCGTGCTGCTCGTAGGGCGGCTGGTCTTCCCTGGCCGGCACCCTGAGCTGGTCGCCACGGGCGCGAGCGCGAGCACGAGCACGAGCACGAGCACGAGCACGAGCACGAGCTCGACCTCGAGTCTGCGCACGACCTCGAGCCTGCAGGAGGCGGCGCTCGCCACGGCAGGCCCGTCGCGAGGGCGTCCGCACCCCTCGGAGCCGCGTACACCCGCGCGCGCGAGCGAGGGTGCGCGCGGGTCCTGAGGGTGCGGACGTACCGACGCGCCGGCGCGCGAG
>NZ_CAUPYL010000250.1:0-3133 GCF_963515265.1 uncultured Frigoribacterium sp. | reverse complement strand
GCACCGCGTCGGGGGCCAGCGACTCGGGGGCGAGCACGCTCGACACCTCGTCGGCCGTCGTGGGGCGGGGGTTCGCGTGGGCCCGGCCGACGGCGGCGGTCGCGCCGCGCGCCTTCAGGGCCATCACGAAGGTGAGGACGCGGGCGACCGGCGTGTAGAGGTCGACGGGGATCTCCTCGCCGAGGCCGCACGAGGCGTGCAGCGCCCGCGTGAGCGGCACGTCGGCGACCATCGGGACGCCGTCGGCCTCGGCCTGCTCGCGGATCTTCGCGGCGACGGCGCCCGCGCCCTTCGCGACGACGCGGGGCGCGGCCTTGCCGGGCTCGTACTTGAGAGCCACGGCGTAGTCGGTCGGGTTGACCATCACCACGTCGGCGTCGACGATGGCGCCCATCATGCGGTTGCGGCTCATCGCGAGCTGGCGCGAGCGGCGCTGCGACTTGACCAGCGGGTCGCCGTCGCTGCTCTTGTGCTCGTCGCGCACCTCCTTCTTGGTCATCCGCGTCTTCTTGCGGTTGCGGCGCATGACGACGAAGACGTCGGCCGCCGCCAGGAGGAGGCCGGCCGCGATGGCGGCCTGGAGCAGCACCGTGGTGCCGGCCGACGCCTCCTCGATGATCGCGGAGACGCTGAGGCCGCCCCCGCTCGTGAGGACGGGCAGGAGGCCCTGGACGGCCGCCCAGAGGACGAGTCCGACGACGGCGGTCTTGATCAGGGCCTTCGCGCCGTTCCAGAGCGCCTGGGTGCCGAAGGTCGTCTTGAGGCCGTTCAGCAGGTTGAACTGCTCGTAGTTGCCGGTCATGCGCTTGACGTGCACGCCGCCCTGCACGACCGCGGTCGCGAGCACGGCCACGCCGACGACCGCGAGCATCGGGCCGATCGTGCCGGCCATCGAGCCCACGCCGCCGCCGAGCAGCTGCAGCACGGTGGTGTCGTCGGGGTGGCGGATCACCTGGCCGATCGAGAAGAGCTGGTCGGTGCCGGCCTCGGCGCCGCGCTGGATGGTGCCGGGGATCATGACGGCGGCCGCGCCGACGCCGACCCACGCGCTCAGGTCCTGCGAGCGCGAGAGCTGGCCCTTGGAGCGGACCTCCTTCATCCGCTTGTCGGTGGCCGCCTCGGAGCGCTCGCCGCTGTCGTCCGCCATCGCTACCTCACCCCCAGGACCATGTCGGCCGCGTCGCCGGTGAGGCTCTGCACCACGCCGGGCAGGGCGAGGAACACGCCGCCGGCGAGCATCACGGTCATGAGGATCTTGAGCGGGAAGCCCATCGCGTAGGCGTTCAGGGCCGGCGCGACGCGGCTGAGCAGGCCGAGCCCGACGTCGGCGAGGAACAGGACGACGCAGAGCGGTCCGGCGATCTGGAGCGTCGCGAGGAACATCTGTGAGACGCCGTTCGTCATCAGCTCGACGGGTCGCGACAGGTCCATGCCGAGGCCGAGCGGGAACGCGTCGAACGAGCGGGTGAGCCCGCCGATCAGCACCTGGTAGCCGCCGCTGGCGAACATCAGCGCCAGCGCCGTCATCTGGAACAGGCGGGTGAACTGGGCGCCGTTGATCATCGACTGCGGGTCGAAGGCCTGCGCCAGCGTGAAGCCGCCGAACAGGTCGATCAGGCTGCCCGCCGACTGGATCGCCGCGAAGACCAGGAACACGAGGAACCCCAGCACCGCGCCGACGACCAGCTCGAGCACGAGCGCCAGCACGAAGCCGCCCGTGTCGAGCGACTCGTAGCCGGGCGCGACGCGCGGCGCCACGGCGAGCGCGAGGCCGACGCCGAGCATCGCCTTCACCCGGCCGGGGAACGCCCGGTACGAGAAAGGAGGCGCGACGACGATGAAGGCGGTCATGCGCACGGCGGCGAGCATGGTCGCCTCGAGCCAGCTGAGGTCGATCGACACGGCGGCCTAGCCCCCGCTCAGGAGCTGGGGGATGCGGTCGAAGACCATGGTCGTGAACGAGACCATCTCGCTGATCATCCAGTGGCCGCAGACGATCAGGGCGATGCCGACCGCGACGGCCTTGGGCACGAACGCGAGGGTCACCTCCTGGATCTGGGTGATCGACTGCAGCAGCGAGATCGCGAAGCCGACGACGAGCGAGGTGATCAGCACGGGCGCGGCGAGCTTGCCCGTGATGATGAGGGCCTGCATCGACAGGTCGAGGACGGCGTTGGAGTCCATCAGGCACTCACCTGGTAGCTCTCGATGAGGCTCGTGATGATGAGCCCCCAGCCGTCGACGAGCACGAACAGCAGGATCTTGAACGGCAGCGAGATCATCACCGGCGGCAGCATCATCATGCCCATCGACATCAGCGCGGCGCTGACGACGAGGTCGATGACGAGGAACGGGATGAAGATGACGAACCCGATGATGAAGGCGGCACGGAGCTCGCTGATCATGAACGACGGGATGAGCGTCAGCATCGGCACGTCGGCCTGGCTGGCGGGGTTCGGCTGGTCGGCGGAGCGGGTCATCAGCGCGAGGTCCTCCTCGCGGGTGTGCGCCAGCATGAACTCGCGGAGCGGGGCGGCACCGGCGTCGATCGCGCCCTGGAAGTCGAGCTGGCCGTTCAGGTAGGGCTGCACGGCGTCGTCGTTGATGTGCCCCAGGATCGGCGCCATGATGAACAGGCTCAGGAACAGGGCGAGGCCCGCGAGCACCTGGTTCGGCGGGATCGACGGCAGCGCGAGCGCGTTCCGCGTCATCGCGAGCACGACGAAGATCTTCGTGAACGACGTCATCATCAGCAGCAGGGCCGGCGCGACGCTGAGCAGCGTGATGCCGAGCAGGGTGACGATCGCCTGGCTGGGGGCGCCGTCGGGGCCGTTGATGTCGATGTTCAGGCCACCGGTGCCCGTGCCGTCGGTGACGGTCTGGTCGGACTCGGTGAAGTCGGGGGTCTCGCCGGTGCCGGTGCCGGTCGAGCCGTCGGTGCTGCCCGTGCCTCCGGTGCTGCCGGTGCCGGTGCCCGGCTGCGCCGGGGCGGTCGGGGACGTGGGGGCGACCGGCGCGGCGGAGGCCTGCTGGCCGATCAGCATGACGAGCCCGGACGCGACGACCAGGGCCAGCAGGGCGACGACGACCGCGCGGGCGAGGCGGGTGTCGGCGAAGCGGACGGGGGCGGCTC
>NZ_CAUPYL010000249.1:0-3146 GCF_963515265.1 uncultured Frigoribacterium sp. | reverse complement strand
GGCGACCACCGCGGCGACGACGCGGCGACCGGCGCGGCGCTCGTCCCCGCTCACGAGGTCCTCCCCGCGGCGCCGAGCACGACGAGCAACGGCACGACCCGCTCGGGCGGCACGGCGTACCGCCCACGCCCGGCGGCCACGAGCCACCCCGTCGCGACCAGCTGCCCCAGGTGGTGGTAGAGCTGCCCGGTCGACCCGAGGCCCCCCTCGGCCGAGATCTGCGCGACCGTGTCCGCACCTCCCACGACCGCCTGCAGCAGGCCGAGCCGCGTGGCGTTGCCGAGCGCGGCGAGCGACGGAGCGGCCTGCGCCCAGTCGGCGGCGAGCAGCCCGTCGGTCGCCAGCGTGATCTGCCAGTCGACGGGGCCCGCGGGCACCGCGACGGAGCCGGCGAAGACGATGCCTCCCGGCGGGTCGAGGCGCTGCTTCACGCCGTCGAGCGCCCAGAACACGTCCCCGGAGGCCGACGCGGCGGCCGGGTCGCGCGGCGAGGTCGAGGCCGATGCCGATGCCGATGCCGAGGAGGCGCGGCCAGGGTCGCCGACATCGCCCTCGGCCACGCTCTGCTCGAGCACGTCGAGCCGGGCGAGCGCCCCTGCCAGTGCGTCGCGCAGCTCGTCGAGGTCTGCGCGAAGAGGATCAGCTGGAGTCATGACTCCACGATAACCACAATTCTGGAATTACCGAAGGCGAACCACCCTCGTCACGGCGCCAGCACGCTGCGCATGCCGCAGATGCCGACTGACAGACGTCAAGAGCTCGTACAACGACTGGATCTCCCTTCATTGCCGCGCGCGCGGTCGGCACGTGCGGAGAGGCCGCTGAGCAGGGACGAGGACGGGGACGGGATCGGCTCAGGGCCTGCGCGATGCCTGGCGCGTGACGGCGGCCGCCCCCGCGGCCACGACGCCGAGGAGCAACGCCGCACCGCGGAGCCCTCCCCGGTGCCGGACCGCCCAGAGCCAGCTGCTGCGCTCCCTCACGAGCCCCGGGTGCCGGCCCCGCACGCCCACCCGTCGCCCCGGCGACCACAGCGCCGAGTCCGACGGGGCCTGTGACGGCCGGTCGTCGTGCGACGACCACGGCAGGTAGCGCTCCATGACCCGGTCGGTCGCCCTCGGGAAGAGCCCCGCCAGGACTGCACCCGCCTTGGCCTGGCCGCCCACGTGCAGGTCCCGGACAGGGTGCTCGGCCGCGTGGAGGACGGCCTCCGCGACGACCTCGGGCGCGTACACGACGTCCCGGTGGGCAGGGTGCTGGTCGATCAGGCTCTCGGCGTGGTCGCCGTAGGGCGTCGCGACCCGGCCGGGGTGCACGAGCGTCACGGACACCGGCAGTCCCGAGACCTCGGCCTGCATGCGGACGCCGTCGACCCAGCCGTGCACGGCGTGCTTCGCGCTCGCGTAGACGGGCTGGACGGGGTCCGCGCGGTCGCCGAAGACGCTGCCGACGGTGATCAGCGCACCGGCCCGCCCGCCGACCTCGAGCGTCCCGGGGCCGTGCTCCTCCCGGCGGGCTCCGCCGAAGTGCCTGAGGGCAGCCCTGGTGCCGTGCACCACTCCCCAGAAGTCCGTGTCGAACAGCCGGCGCATGTCGTCGAGGGGCACCTCGTCCACGCCTCCGAGGATCGACACCCCGGCGTTCGAGACCCACGTGTCGAAGCCGCCGAACGTGTCGACGGCCACCTGGGCCGCGGCGTCGACGGCCGCGGGGTCGCCCACGTCCGCGACGGCGTGCGCGGCCCGGCCGCCCTCGCGGCGGAGCCGGTCCGCCTCGGCGACCAGCGCCTCCTCGTCCCGGGCCACGAGGACGACGGCGGCGCCCCGAGCGGCGGCGAGACGGGCCGTCGCGAGGCCGATCCCGCTGGTGGCCCCGGTGACGACCACGACCTGGTCGGCGATCGCCCGGAGATCGCCCTCGCGCACGTGCGACGGGCGACGGAGGACCGACACGAAGGAGGAGGGGGTGCGCATCAGAGGATCGGCTTCCCGCCCGTGACCGCCACGCGTGCGCCGGACACGTAGCTGGCCTCGTCGGAGGCGAGGAGCACGTAGACCGGCGCGACCTCGGCCGGCTGGCCCGGGCGTGCGAGGGGTACGTCCTGGCCGAACTGCTCCACCTGCTCTGGAGGCATGGTGGCCGGGATCAGGGGCGTCCAGATCGGGCCGGGGGCGACCGAGTTGGCGCGGATGCCCGCATCGGCGAGCATCTGCGCGAGGCTCGCCGTCATGTTCGCGATGCCCGACTTCGTGACGCTGTAGGGCAGCAGCGTCGGGGGCGGGCTGTCGGAGTTGACGGACGAGGTGCCGATGATCGACGAGCCCGGCGCCATGTGGGGCACGGCGGCCTTCACGAGATGGAAGAACGCGCTCAGGTTGACCGCCATCGTGCGGTCCCACTCCTCGTCGCTGATGTCGAGGATCGAGTCGTGGGTCCACTGGACAGCCGCGTTGCTCACGAGCACGTCGACGCGGCCGAGCTCGCGGACGGCGGTCGCCACGACCTCGCGGCAGTGGGCCGGATCCGCGAGGTCGCCGGGCACGAGGACGGCACGACGGCCCGCCTCCTCGACCAGGCGACGCGTGTCCTGGGCGTCCTCCTCCTCGTCCAGGTAGCTGACCACGACGTCGGCGCCCTCACGCGCGAACGCGAGGGCGACGGCCTTGCCGATGCCGCTGTCCGCCCCGGTGACGATCGTCGCCTTGCCCTCGAGGCGGCCGGAGCCGCGGTAGCTCCGTTCGCCGTGGTCGGCGCGGGGGGCGAGGTCGCCCTCCGCGCCGGGGAGGTCCTGCTGCTGGGCGGGCTGGCCGTCCTGGGGCGCGTCGGCCGACCGGGCCGGGGTCTCGGTCGTGGTCTCGGTCTCGGTCTCGTCGTGGTCGCTCATGGCCTGACGCTACGCACGCCCGGCCGCACCCGGACCGGGGTCGACAAGACGCCCCGGAGGCGCTAGCCGGGACCGTCCCGACCATCAGGCACCGTGACCGGTCTGCGGCCGACGACGAACGTCTCGACCGCCGCGACCGACGCGCCCCGCGCCCACCGCGCGAACCCGGTCGCCTGCAGGTCGACCGTCACGGGCTCGGCATCGGCGGCGCGACGAGCCCGCATCGCGGCGTCGACGACGTGGCGGCCCGCCAGGGCGAGCC
>NZ_CAUPYL010000248.1:0-3177 GCF_963515265.1 uncultured Frigoribacterium sp. | reverse complement strand
CCCGGACGGCCCGGCCCGGCTCGGCGCGGCCCGGCCAGAACACGGGCTGCGGAGGCGAACAGGGACGCCGCAGGCGTGGGCCAACGCCGGCGGCGTCCCTTTTCCCCTGCCCCACGGCTCACTGTCCCCTACGGCCCGCCGTGCGGCCCGCGGGCCGCTGAGCGGAGGGCGGCGCAGCCGGCCGACCGTAGGTGAGGCGACGCAGCGCCCACTCGGCGGGGCCCTGGCGGCCGACGCGCTCGAGCAGCACCGCGACGACGACCGTGACGAGCCAGACCCCGACGGCGATCAGCGAGATCGTCAGGGTGCCCGCGCCGACCCCGAGGCCGAGCGCCCACGGCTTCAGCAGCAGCACGAAGAGGACCGACTGCAGCAGGTAGCAGGTGAGCGAGCGCCGACCGACGGCGACGAGCGCCCGCACGGGCGCGGCGGCGGGGACGAGCACGGAGGCGGTCCGCGCCTCCTTCGCACCGACCCACCAGCCGACGAGGCCCAGCAGGGCGAGGGCGCCGACCACTCCGGTGGCGCCGTGCAGGACGCCGAGCAGGTACAGCACGGCGGGACCGGCGTGCCAGGCCCCGACCGTGGCGAGCACGAGCGGGAGGGCGCCCAGCACGCTGACGGGGAACCCGACGAGCGCGAGACGACGCAGCAGTGGGAGGTGCTCGGCAGGGCGCTCGAGGACGCGGCGGCGTCCGAGGAGCGTGCCCAGCACGGCGAGGGGCAGGAGCATGCCGACGGTGAAGGGCGCGGTGAAGACCAGCCCCACCAACGCGAGAAGACGCCAGAGCGCGTCGCCCAGGACGGTGCCGACGTCGACGGGCAGGCCGTCGATCCCCCCGGGGCCGCCACCGGCGAGACCGTCCAGGCCGGCCGCCGCGAGGAAGACCACGAGGGTCGACCAGCCCACGATCCGGAACGCGCGGTCGGTCGCAGCGAACATCGCGGCGAGGACGAGCCCGAGCAGCCCGTAGCTGAGCAGGACGTCGCCCTCGAAGAGGAACACGATGTGGAGGGCCCCGAACACGCTCAGCCAGAGGCTCCGCCGCAGGAGGAGCGCCCTGGCCCTGCCGCGCGGCACGCCCCGTGACGCCTGGCGCTGCACGAGCACCGTGAAGCCGTACGCGAAGAGCAGGGTGAAGAGGGGGAACGAGCGGTTGTCGACGAAGGTGCCGACGAGGACGTCGGCCACGTGGTCGCCCGTGCTGCCGTCGACCGGACGGGCCAGCGGGCCTGTGACACGGTCGGTCACGTAGTACACGCTGTTCGCGAGCGCGATGCCGAGCAGGGCGATCCCGCGCAGCAGGTCGGGGGCGACGAATCGGCCGGCCGCGGCCACGGGGCCGCTGTAGGCGACCGGAGCACCGGCGGCTGGCCCGGCCGTCGGGACGCCGAGGCCGACCGGCGGGGCCGCCGGCAGAGCCGGCGCGGGAGGCGAGGGGACGGCGGCTGGGACGGCATCCGGTGTCGAGGTCACGCCTCCAGCGTGTCGGATCGGCGGCTGCCGCGCCTCAGCCGGTCGGCCGAGGTCGCTCGGCCGAGGCCGGTCGGCCGAGGCCGATCGGCCGGGATCAGTCGAGCGGCAGCTTGGCGGAGAGCTCGGCGTCGGACGGCTCCACCAGGTGGCTGCCGTCAGGGAACACGACCACGGGGATCTGCGTGCGGCCGCTGATCGCGAACGCGCGGTCGGCCCCGTCGTCGACCGACTCGAGGTCGACGTAGTCGTAGGCCACGCCCTCGCGGTCGAGCAGGGCCTTCGAGCGGCGGCAGTCACGGCACCACTCGGCGCCGAACATGAGGATGCGGTCAGGGGCTGCGTCGGACATCCGCCCATCGTACGCTCGGCCCCCTCGGGGTCCGTCCGGCCCGCTTCCCCCCCGTGCAGACGGCCACCGCGAACGGTTCAGGCGAGCGGCCCCACCGGCGACGCCGTCTCGGCGCCGCGTCCCGTCTCGGCCGTGCGGGACGCGAAGACCTGGCGGAGGCGGACGACGGCGATCTCGACCATCTGGGCCCCCACCTCCTGCTTCTCGGCCTCGTCGTCGAGCTTGAGCCGACGGTCGAGCTCCGCGACGACCTCGTCGCGGCTGCGCCCGGCGGTGCGGATGACGAAGGCGCGACCGAAGCGCTCCTCGTACACCGCGCCTCCCTCGGCCAGGGCCTTGACGAGCTGGGGGTCGTCCGTCTCGTGGGAGGCGCGCTCCTCACGACGCCCGTACTCGTCGGCGCCCGCGTCGCCCGTGGCGGGCTCGGCGACGAGGTCGTGGTGCTCGAGCGCCTGGTCGACCTCGTCGGACGTGAGCGACCCGGCGCGGCGCGCGACGGCGATCAGGGCGTCGACGTCGTCGAAGGGCGTCTGACCGGCCACCTCGTCGACCCAGCGAGGCACGGACAGGGCGGTGGCCAGCCGCTCGCGCAGCTCGCCTTCGGGGAGGTCGATCATGCCGTGAACTGTATCCGGCGGACGCCCGCGCGGCCCCGCGCGGCTGGTGCGGGGCAGGGCCCGGCCCCGGCGCGGCGGCGCGCGTGGCTAGGTTGGGCGCATGCGCATCGCCCTCGCCCAGATCTGGAGCACCCGTGATCCGGCCCGCAACCTCCGTGAGGTCGAGCGGGCAGCCGAGGAGGCGGCAGCCGAGGGAGCCGAGCTGGTCGTGTTCCCCGAGGCGGCCATGACCGCGTTCGGCTCCGACCTCGCCGCGTCGGCCGAGCCGCTCGACGGCCCCTGGGCCTCGGCCGTGCTCGGCCTCGCCGAGCGGCTCGGCGTCACGATCGTCGCCGGCACGTTCACGCCGGGGCAGGAGGGCACGGTGCGGAACACCCTCCTCGTGGCCGGCCCGGGCGGCGAGCTGGCCGCGAGCTACGACAAGGTGCACCTCTTCGACGCGTTCGGCCACGCGGAGTCCGACTCGGTGGAGGGCGGCGACGAGGCCGTCACCGTGGCCGTCGGGAGCGGCGGCGACTCCGCCCGTGCTGCCGTCGTGGGCCTGGCCACCTGCTACGACGTGCGGTTCCCCGCGCTGTTCCTCGCGAACGCCGCGTCGGGCGCCGAGGTCAGCGTCGTCGCCGCGTCCTGGGGCGACGGGCCCGGCAAGGTCGACCAGTGGCAGCTCCTGACCCGCGCCCGCGCCGCCGACAGCACGACCTTCGTCGTCGCCGTCGGGCAGGCCGACCCCGCGG
>NZ_CAUPYL010000247.1:0-3196 GCF_963515265.1 uncultured Frigoribacterium sp. | reverse complement strand
CGACGACTCACGTCGTCGGGGCCTCGTGCGTGCGTGGAGCCGGACTCAGTCCTGGTGCTTCGCGGCGGCCTTCGCCTCGGCCTTGTCGGCCTTGCGCTTCGCCTTGGCCTTCGCCTTCGCGGTGTCGTCGGCGGCGTCGTCCTTCGCCTTGGCGCGGTCGAGGTCGTCGGAGTCGGCGTCCGCGTGGTCGTCGCCGCGACGGCCGTTCCCGTCGTGCGCCTCCTCGGCCTCCTGCCGCTCGATCGACTCGGCGGCGGCCTGGCGCAAGCGCATCCCGTCGAGCTCGTCCTGGGCGGCCTTGGCCTGCTTCTTCTCGCTCTGGGCGGTGTCGCGCGGCGGCAGCAGGATGTCCTTCTCCGCCTTCATGCCGGCCTGCAGCTCACGGCCGCGCTCGATCTCGGCGTCGAACTCGGCGCCGAACAGCAGAGCCAGGTTGGTGATCCAGAGCCACAGCAGGAACACGATGACGGCACCGAGCGAGCCGTAGGTCTTGTTGTAGTTCGAGAAGTTCGAGACGTAGAACCCGAAGCCCGCGCTCGCGAGGCCCCAGATGACGATCGCCAGGAGGGAGCCCATGCTCATCCACCGGAACTTCGGCTGGCGGACGTTCGGCGCGAAGTAGAAGAGCACGGCGACGACCACCACGACGATGATCAGCAGCACGGGCCACTTGACGATGCCCCAGACGAAGACCGCCGTCGACCCGAGTCCGATCACGTCGCCGACCGTCTTCGCGACGTCGCCGCTCAGCACGAGGATCAGCCCGGCGATCACGATCAGGACGACGGTGAAGGCCGTGATGGCGAGCATCGTCGGGCGGAGCTTCCAGATCGGCCGCCCCTCGTCGACGTTGTAGATGCGGTTCATCGCCCGGCCGAAGCCGCCCACGTAGCCCGAGGCCGACCAGAGGGCGCCGAGCACACCGACGACGAGGGCGATGCCGGCCGCCTGCGAGCCGATCAGCTCCTGGATGGGCCCGCGGAGGGTGTCGGCGACGGAGGCGCCGCCGAGCTGCGTCAGGAGCTCGAGGACCGCGTCGGTCGTCGGCCCGGCCTGGCCGAAGACGCCCAGCAGGGCGACGATGGCGAGCAGCCCGGGGAAGATCGCCAGCACGGCGTAGTACGTCAGCGACGCGGCCAGGTCGGTGCACTGGTCGGACCCGAACTCGCGCAGGGTCTTCTTGAGCACGTAGCCCCACGACCGCGCGTGCAGGTCGTCGGGGCTGTCGGGCTTGCGGGAGTCGTCCGGGTCGGGGGCGGTCTCGTCCCGACGCGTGCTGGTCTGTGCCATGGGTCTCGTGTTCCTGTCCTGTGAACGAGAGGGTTGGTGCCGGAAGTGCTGGCGCTGAGAGGGGCGGCGCCGAGAGGGTCGACGCGGTGCGGGTGATGCAGCAGGCGGCAGGAGGCGCGCCTCCTGCCGCCCGTCAGCGTCGCGCCGAGCGTCGCCTCAGCGGCGGGCGATCTTGACGACGCCCGCGACGATCGCGGCGACGCCGGCCACGCCCGCGACCGCGGTCGCGATCACCGGTGCCGGGTCGTCGTCGAGGCGGCGCTTGACGCTCGCCTTGAGTCGCCGGGCGTGGGCCGGCACGCTCAGCTTGTCCTCGATGGCGTCGAGGGTCTCTTTGAACTGCTCGCGCGTGCGGGCGATGTCCAGCTCGATCTCGGGGATGCTCGCACCCTCGCGCGGGCCGGGCTTCTGGTCGCTCTCGTCGTCGCTCATCAGTCGGTCGCGCCCTTCGTCGTCGTGCTCTTCGTGCTGGTCCCCTTCAGCGCGGCCACGTCGGCCTTCACGCTGTCGACGGCCTGCTGCGGCACGGGCGGCACGCCTTTCTTGAGCGCCTTGACGCCCAGCAGCGCGAGCACGCCGGTGATCACCAGCAGCACGGCCGCCACGATCAGGGCGGCGAGCCACGGCGCCACCACGGTGGCGAGCCCCAGCACGCCGGCGGTGATCAGCACGGCGAGCAGGAAGAAGCCGAAGAGCGCGGCGCCGACCAGCAGTCCTGCGCCGACCCCCGCCTCCTTCAGCTTGGTGACGAGCTCGGTCTTCGCGAGCTGGATCTCGCCCCTGACGAGACGGGAGATGAGCTCGGGCAAGCTGCCGAGCAGCGAGCCGAGCGACTTCTTGGTGCTCTGTTCCGGTGCCTTGAGGTCACTCACCGACGTTCACCCCGGGCAGCTTCGCGGCGCCCTCGCTGTCGGAGCCGGCGCCCGAGGCGGAGGCCTTCACGTCGTCGGCCTTGTCGGACGCCTTCGAGGCGACGGACTTCGCCTTCGAGGCCGCGTCGCCGGCGGCACCCTGCAGCTTCTTGCCCACGACGGGGGCGTTCTCCTTCACGAAGCCCTCGGCCTGGTGGACCGTCTTCTGCACGGAAGGGTTCTCCCACAGGCTCTCGGCCTGCGACTTGATCTTGACGTAGGCACCGCGTCCGGCACGTGCTCCCAGCACGTAGCCCACAGCTGCTCCGGCGACGAAGAGGATCTTGCCCTTCATGAGTGCTCCATTCAGTTCGAGGTCGACCGGGCCCCAGCGGCCCAGGACACCAACGCTGGCACAGACCCCCGGGCACAGACCAGATTCCCAGTACCGCGGCGCAGTCAGGGGTACAGCGACGCCGTTCAGGAGGAGCGGCGAGCGCCCCGGCTGTGGACGGCCGACAGCGACGACGCCGAGGAGGCGGAGGTCGCGGAGGTCGTGTCGGCCAGGACGGCCACGGGGACGCGGACGGACCTCACCCGTCTCGACCACCAGCGGGGCGGGAGCTCGCGGCCCCACGCGGCCAGCGCCTCCTCGACCAGGCGCAGCACGCACCAGCCGAAGAGGACGACGAGCAGCACGTTGCGCGCGCCGAGCACCGCGACCGCCACGGGGTGCAGGTCGGTCAACGGCAGGTAGAGCACCGGGAATACCAGCGTCGTCAGCCCGGCCGTCCACGCGACGATCCTCGCAGGGGCGCGGAACGCGGCGGCGTCCGCCCACAGGCCCGCCGCGACCACCGGCGCGATCCACAGGACGTACTGGGGCGACCCGACCTTGTTGAAGACGATCAGCGTGATCGTCAGGGTCAGGGCCCCGAGCAGGACGAGGCGGGACTCGTGCCCGGCGCGGGCGACCCTGTCGGCACCCGTGGGCCCGGCATCCGCAGGCCCGGGACCCGCACGCCCGGACACGGCACGGCCGGCCCGGGCGCGGC
>NZ_CAUPYL010000246.1:0-3201 GCF_963515265.1 uncultured Frigoribacterium sp. | reverse complement strand
CGTCCGACGCGCACCGGCAGGCAGCGTCATGCCCGTGCGGCAGCCCGACGGCGCAGCACGAGACCGGTCGCGCCGACGAGCACGAGTCCGCCGACCGCGGCGGCGCCCACGAGTGCTCCGCTGTCCGCGCCGGACGACGTCGACGTGCCCGCGGCGACGGCCGAGGCCGCTCCGCCGGCGCCGGTGTCGACTCCGCCGACCGGCACCTGGGTCAGCTGGCCGCGGACGACGCCGGCGGCGAAGGCCGCCGTGTGCGAGTCGCCGGTGAAGCCGGCCGGGTTCGCCTCGATCTGGGCGAGCGTGAAGCCGGTGCCCGTGTCGGCGCCCGCGTCGTTGGTGACGCCGGTGGTGAAGGGGCCCTGCAGGCAGCCGCTGGCCTCGCGCACGCCGTCGCCGTCCGCGTCGGTCGGGTTCGGGAACGAGATGCGCGGCGGGCCGGGCTGGCCGGCCGCGGCCTGGTGGATGTGCGTCGCCGTCTTCGCCGGGCTCTGGTAGTCGCCGGTCACGCCGGTCAGGGTGATGTCGTAGCAGATCACCTCGGTGTCCGAGTTGATGCGGAAGTCGAAGGTGCCGGTGGCCCCGGGCTCGCCGGCGACGGCCACGCCGTCGTTGTTGATGACCTGGTCGGGCGTCGCCATGACGGTGAACGCGCTGGTGAACGAGCTGGGCTCGGGCACGGTGGTCTCGGCCGCAGCGGGCGCGGCCACGATCAGGGTGGCGGCGGCCACGGCCGCGCCTCCGATGGTCAGGTGTCGGACGGAACGCTTCATCGTCATGCTTCCTCTGCCTCTCGTGGACGCCGGCCCCTCGGGGGCGGCGCGTGACGTCGCCCGGTCGGACGACGCCTGTCACGAGGGCCTACGACGACGACCCGTCCGGCGTTCACGGGTGATCCGAGAAATTTCTGACGAGACCGCAGGCGAGCGCGGCTGAGCACGGCGAGGCGGTCGTGGTCAGCCTCCGCCACACCGCGAGTCGCATGATGGGCCGGTGCCCATCCCCACCAGAGCCGCCGGCCTCGACGCGCTCGACGACTTCGTCCCCCGCGCCGGCCGGGCCTACGCCCGCGACCGCAACCTCGACCTCGGCCTCGGCCCCTCGAGGAGCAACGTCTCCGGGCTGTCCCCGTACCTGCGTCACCGCCTCCTGACGGAGCAGGAGGTGGTCGGCGCGGTCCTCGACGAGCACACGCTCGGAGCAGCCGAGAAGTTCGTGCAGGAGGTGTTCTGGCGGACCTACTGGAAGGGCTGGCTGGAGCAGAACCCCGAGGTGTGGCGGCGGTACCGGCTCGAGGTCCTCGACCTGCTCGCGGGCGAGCTGCCGGCCGGGTACGAGGCTGCGGTGGCGGGGCGGACCGGCATCGACGCGATGGACGCCTGGGTTCGCGAGCTCGTCGACACCGGGTACCTGCACAACCACACGCGCATGTGGTTCGCGAGCATCTGGGTCTTCACGCTCGGCCTGCCCTGGCAGCTCGGGGCCGACTTCTTCTACCGGCACCTGCTCGACGGCGACGCCGCCTCGAACACCTTGTCGTGGAGGTGGGTCGCCGGGCTCCAGACGAAGGGCAAGACGTACCTCGCGACCGCCTCGAACATCTCCCGGTTCACCGACGGTCGGTTCTCGCCGAGCGGCCTGGCCACGACGGCCCGCGCGCTCGACGAGGAGCCGTTCCCGTCCCGGACCCCCCTCGAGCCCGACGACGTCGCCGGGGTCGTCGGCGACCGGGCGGGGCTGCTGCTGCACGAGGAGGACCTCGAGGCGACGAGCCTGCTCGCCGAGCAGCCCGGCCTCCTCGGCGACGTGGCGGCCGCGGCGGTGGCTGCCGACCCGGGGGACCGGTCGCCTGCCGGCGTCTCGGACGCCGTCGCCTACTTCACGTCGGCCGCCCTCGAGGACGCCGCGGAGCGGACCCGGGACGCGAGTGGACGGGCGGCCCAGGTGCTGACGGACGCGGAGCCCGACTCCGTCGTGAGCTGGGTCCTGGCCGAGGGGCTCGACACCGTGGTCGTCCCGTACGCCCCGATCGGCCCTGTCCACGAGCGACTCGCGACGCTCCGTCCTGCTCTCGCGTCCGAGGGGATCGCCTTCGTCACCGTGCGTCGACGGTGGGACAGCGTCGCGTGGCCGCATGCCTCGAGGGGCTTCTTCCCGTTCCGCGAGAAGATCCCGGCGCTCGTCCGCCAGCTCTGAGGCCCGACGCCGAGGAGGGGCGGCGCGGCGGACGGGACCAGGTGCCGGTGAACGCGGACGGGCTCGCCGCCGTAGTCCCTCTCGAGAGCCCCTGGTGATCCGTCGGGAGCCGCCCCGTAGGCTGAGAGGAGCCGGATGTCGCTCGTCTTGACGCGTCCCGTCCCGCAGGAGGGGAGCACGATGAGCCAGCCGTCGCCCGGCCCCTCGACGTCCGGCCCCTCGACGTCCGGCCCCGCGGCGCCGACCACCTCGCCGGGCCTCGACGTGTCCGCCGCCTTCGCCGAGCACGGCTCGGCCCTGCTCGGCTTCGCGGTCAACGCCCTCCGTGACCGCCCCCTCGCCGAGGACTGCGTGCAGGAGACGTTCCTCCGCGCCTGGCGGGCCCGCGCCTCCTTCGACCCGGCCCGCGGTGGCGCACGCACCTGGCTGTTCGCGATCGAGCGGCGCGTCGTGCTCGACGTGCACCGCGCCCGTCAGCGCACCCCCGTGCTGGTGCCCGACGAGCACGCGCCCGAGCAGGCGGCCCCCGCGGCCGACCCGCTCGAGCGGCTCGGCATCGTCGAGGGGCTCGCGCGGCTCAGCGACGAGCACCGCGAGGTCGTCGTCGCCGTCCACCTGACCGGGCTCAGCTACCAGGAGTTCTCCGACGTGTCGGGCGTCCCGGTCGCCACCCTCCGCACGCGCTGCTTCTACGCCCTGCGTGCCCTCCGAAGCCACCTCGACGACGGGGAGAACCTCTCGTGACCGACCCCACGTCCGACCGCGCCGCGAACCCGGCGGGCCCCGAGTCCGACCGCCGCGCCGAGCTGATCGCCGCCGCGCTCGCGTCCGACCTGTCGCCCGACGAGGCCGTCGAGCTCGACGCCCTGCGCGTCGTCGACCCGACCGTCGACGACGAGATCGCCTCCCTCGGCGGGGTCGTGGCCCGGCTCGGGCCCGTCGGCACCTGGCAGGACGCCCCGGCCGACGCCCGGTTGCGCGACCGTGTCGAGTGGGCCGTCGCCCAGG
>NZ_CAUPYL010000245.1:0-3212 GCF_963515265.1 uncultured Frigoribacterium sp. | reverse complement strand
GTGCCGCGCTCGAGCCGCGACGGCTCGCGTGACCGCTGTCGCCGGCGCCGGCGCCGAGCAGCCCGTCGAGGGCGGTCACCGCGTCGCGGGTGCGCTCCTCGCGGTGGGCGACGAGCGCCTCCGCCCGCTCGGTGAGCCCCACGAACCGGTACTCATGGCCGGGGCAGACCTCGAGCGCGTCGGCGTCCGACCGGTCGAGCTCGACGACGCGAGCCAGCGACACGAGCACGTCGTCGAGCGGGTTGGCGGCGGTGCGGCCCCCGAGGCCGATCCCCGGGTTGATCGTCGGCAGCACGTGGTCGCCCGTGAAGATCAGCCGCTGCTCGGGCTCGACCAGGCAGAGGTGACCCGAGGTGTGGCCGGGCGTGTGCACCGCGCGCAGGCGGCGCCCCGCGATCGGCAGCTCGTCGCCGTCGTCGAGCAGCAGGTCGGGGACGACGTCGACGAGGAGGCGGCCCGAGCCCCACGAGGCGACCAGCGCCTCCCGCGCCTCGGTCGGCACCTGCCAGCGCGCGATGTCCGCGTCCGCGGCGACCGCGTCGGCGGCACGGCCGGCGAGCGCACGCTGCTCGGCGGGGTGCATCGCGAGGCGTGCACCCGTCGCGCGGCGGACGGCGTCGGCCGCCCCCAGGTGGTCGACGTGCAGGTGGGTGGCCACGACCAGGTCGACATCGTCCAGTTCGTGGTCGAGCTCGTGCAGGGCGGCCTCGAGCCGGTCGACGGCGTGGGGGGAGGGCCAGCCCGGGTCGATCAGCGTCAGCCGGCCGTCCGAGCCCTCGACGAGGTAGCCGTACGAGGCGTCCGCGACCGGGGAGGTGGCCGGCGAGGTCAGCGACCAGACGCCGTGCCGCACCTCCTCCAGCGGAGGAGCCGTGCCCGCGCGCAGGGCCTCGGCCTGGACGGGGCTGAGCGGAGCGGGGTCAGGCACTCGGCGAGCCTAGCCCGCCCCCTCCGCCCTGCTCTGCCCCTCCCCGTTCAGGAAGTTTCAGCCTGATCCGCGCAACGGGGAGACATCTGGTCCTGATCCGTGCACGATCCAGGAGGAGGGGGCGCAACGTTCCTGAATCGTGCGAGCGAGAGCCAGGGCTGAAACGAGCCCGAATCCGCCTCAGCCCTGGGCGACGTCGATCAGCACCTTGCCCGTGACCCCGCCCTCGACGGCGTCGTGGGCCGCGGCCGTCTGCTCGAGCGAGTAGCGGTGCAGCGGCAGCCCCGCCTCCTCGCCGACCGGCAAGGCGCCGTCGCGGACGGCCGCGGTGACGTCCTCGGCAGCCGCCTGCAGCGCTTCCTCGCCCACCGTGTAGAGCAGCACGAACTGGTAGCGCGTGTTGGTGCCCATGTTCGCCCGGAGCGGCAACTCGACCGTGTCGCCGCCGTCGTTGGCGTAGATCGCGACGGAGGCGCGGGTCGAGACGACGGCCGCGACCAGCTCCGCGTTCTGCCGGATGGACACCTCGACGACGATCTGCACGCCGTCGGGCGCGACTCGCCGGATCTCGGCGGCGGCGTCCTGCTCCTTGTAGTTGACGACGTGGTGCGCACCGGCGGCTCGGGCGAGGGCGGCCTTCTCGTCGCTCGAGATGGTCGTGATCACGGTGGCGCCCGCCCAGGCGGCGAGCTGGATCGCGGCGTGCCCGACGGCCCCGGCGCCGCCCGAGACGAGCACGGTCATGCCGTCGAGGGCGCCGGGGGAGAGCCGAGAGGGCCCGTCCTCGTGCACGGTCAACGCGCGGTGCGCGGTCATGGCGGGCACTCCGAGGCTCGCGCCCAGGTCGAACGAGGCTCCCTCGGGCAGGGGAACGACGCGCGCTCGCGGCAGCACCGTGTGCTCCTGGGCGGTGCCGGTCGCGTGCCCGTTCGCCGAGATGAACGACCAGACCCGATCGCCGACCGCGAGGTCGTCCACGCCCTCGCCGACGGCGTCCACGACGCCCGCGCCGTCCTGGTTCGGCACGATCACGGGGAACGGCACGGCGCCCCCGCTCGTCTCGCCCGTGCGCGACTTCCAGTCGGTCGGGTTCACGCCCGACGCGACGACGCGCACGCGCACCTCGCCTGCCCCCGGCTCGGGCACCTCGCGCTCGACGAGGTGCAGGACGGACGACGGACCGGTCTCGGTGTAGGTGATCGACTTCATGCCCCCAGTCAACGACGCGGGCCCGGCGCGTGTTCCGCGGCGACCCAGATCGGCGAAGATGTGCAGATGAGCACACCTCGGGGGGAGGGCGGCAGCGGCGCCGTCCCGCGCTGGACGACCGTCGCCAGGCCCGCCGACCGCACGCCCGCCTCCGCCGCCGATCCCCGCCCGGCCGGCGTCGTCGTCTGGGTCGCCGTCGTCTCCGTGCTCGTCATCGTGGCGGTCGCGGTCGCGGCCGTCATCGCCGCCCGCAGCCTTGCCGAGGCCGAGTCGGTCCGCGACGCCGCCGACCGGGCCGACCGCATCGCCGACGCGATCGTCGCGCCGGCGCTCACCGACGCGCTGGTCGAGGGCGACGAGGAGGCGCGGCGTGCGATGGACGACGAGGTCCGCGACCACGTCCTCAGCTCGAGCATCGTCCGCGTCAAGATCTGGGACGACACGGGCCGCGTCGTCTGGTCGGACGAGCCCGCGCTGATCGACCGCCGGTTCGAGCTCGACCAGGACGACCTCGAGGCGCTCGCCGGAGCCGGGGACGAGAGCGGCGTCGAGGCCGAGGTCAGCGACCTGACCGCCCCCGAGAACGAGTACGAGCGCGACCGCGGCAAGCTGCTCGAGGCCTACCGAGCCGTCGAGACGCCGGGCGGGCAGACGCTGCTCTTCGAGGTGTACTTCCGCTACGACGAGGTGCTGCAGCGCAGCGGCCAGCTGTTCGCCGGGTTCGCGGGCATCACGATCGGCAGCATCGTGCTCGTCGTGCTGCTCTTGCTCCCGGTGCTGCGGCAGCTGCTGCGGGCGCTCGACCAGGCCAGGGTGCAGCGTGAGGCGCTGCTCGAGCGCGCCCTCGACGCGAGCGCCGACGAACGACGGCGCATCGCGGGGGCGCTGCACGACGGAGTGGTACAAGATCTCGTGGGCGCCTCGCTCGCGGTCTCGGCCGAGTCCGGCTCGGCCCGGGCGCGCGGCGACGAGACCACGGCCGACGGGCTCGACCGGGTGGCGGGGGCACTGCGCGGCAGCGTCGGCGGCCTGCGCTCGCTGCTCGTCGACATCTACCCGCCGAACCTCGCGCGGG
>NZ_CAUPYL010000244.1:0-3241 GCF_963515265.1 uncultured Frigoribacterium sp. | reverse complement strand
GACCGCGGCTGGGACGTCGCCGTGCTCGCGCGCGGCCAGGAGGGGCTGGACGGCGCCGTCGCCGACGTCAGGGCGGCCGGTCGCCGCGCCCTGGGCGTCCCCACCGACGTCGCCGACCGTGAGCAGGTCGAGGCGGCCGCGACGCGCGTCGAGGACGAGCTCGGCGACATCGGCCTCTGGGTCAACTGCGCCATGGTCGGGGTGTTCGGCGAGTTCCTCGAGACCGACCCCGACGACTTCGAGCGTGCCACCCAGGTGAACTACTTCGGCTTCGTCAACGGCACCCGCGCGGCGCTGTCGCGCATGACGCCGCGCGACAAGGGCCACGTGATCCAGGTGGGCTCCGCGCTCGCGCACCGGGGAATCCCGCTGCAGGCTGCCTACTGCGCCTCGAAGCACGCCGTCCAGGGGTTCACCGAGTCGGTGACGACCGAGCTGATCCACAACCAGAGCCACGTCGTCATCTCGACCGTCGACATGCCGGCCCTCAACACGATCCAGTTCAACTGGGTCCGGTCTCGTCTTCCCGAGCACCCGAAGCCGGTGCCGCCGATCTTCCAGCCCGAGGTGGGCGCGCGTGCCATCGCCGACGTGGCCGACAAGCCGCGTCGCCGCTCGTGGATCGGCGAGCCGACCGTCATGACGGTGCTCGGCAACCGCTTCGTGGCCAACTGGCTCGACGTGTACCTCGCCAAGACCGGATACAGCGGCCAGCAGGCGCCCGAGAAGTCCGAGCCCATGTGGCCGGACAACCTCTACAGCCCCGTCGCCGGCGACCACGGCGCCCACGGCATCTTCGACGACCAGGCCCGCTCGACCAGCCCCCAGGTCTGGTACACCCGCAACCGCGGCGTCAGCTACGCGCTCGCCGCGGCGGGGGCCCTCGGTGCGGGCGCCGCCGTGGTGCGGGCCGTCGCCGGCAGCCGGCGCCGCCCGTGACGGCCGACTTCGACGCCGTCGTCGTCGGCGCGGGCCCGAACGGCCTCTCGGCCGCCGTCGTGCTCGCGAGGGCAGGACTGCGCGTCCAGCTGCTCGAGCGCGCCGACACCATCGGCGGCGGCACCCGCACCGCCGAGCTGACCCTGCCGGGGTTCCGCCACGACATCTGCTCCGCGGTGCACCCGATGGCGATGGCCTCCGGCTTCTTCCGGCGGTGGGGGCTGCAGCAGCGGGTCGAGATGATCGTGCCCGAGGTCTCGTACGGGCACCCGCTCGACGGCGGCACCGCGGGCGTCGCCTACCGCGACCTCGAGCGGACCGCCGACGGCCTCGGCGTCGACGGCCCCACCTGGCACCGGATGTTCTCCCGGCTCGTCGACCTCGAGCCCGAGCTCTCGCAGTTCACCCTGTCGCCGATCCTCCAGGTGCCGCGCCACCTCGGCACCACGGTCGAGTTCGGCCTGAGGATCCTGCACCAGGCGGGCCCGTGGTGGGACGCCGGCCTCCGCACCGAGGAGGCGCGCGCACTGCTGGCGGGCGTCATGGCCCACGCCATCCGCCCGATGCCGAGCCTCAGCGCGTCGGCCGCCGGCCTCGCCCTCGCGGTGCACGGGCACGGCTACGGGTGGGCGGTGCCGCGCGGCGGCAGCCAGGCGATCGCGGACGCGCTCGCCGCCGACCTGGTCGCGCACGGCGGGGTGATCGAGACCGGCGTCGAGGTGACCAGCCTGCGTCAGCTCGACGCGTCCGTCCGGCTGCTCGACGTGACCCCGAAACAGCTGATCGCGATCGCCGGCGACGAGATGCCGGCCGGGTACCGACGCCGGCTGGAGCGGTTCCGGTACGGGGGAGGCGCCTCCAAGGTGGACTTCGCCCTCAGCGGCCCCGTGCCGTGGCAGGCCGAGGAGCTGCGGCGCACGCCGACCGTGCACCTCGGCGGCGACCGGGCGGCCGTGGCCCGCGCCGAGCACGACGTCGCCCGAGGCGTGCACCCCGCCGAGCCGTTCGTGCTCGCGGTGCAGGCGGGCGTCGTCGACGACACCCGCGCGCCGGCCGGGCAGCACGCCCTGTGGACCTACGCGCACGTGCCGAACGGCAGCACCGTCGACATGACCGAGGCGGTCACGCAGCAGATCGAGCGGTTCGCGCCCGGCTTCCGCGACCTCGTCCTCGCCTCCCGCGCCCACACGGCGTCCGACCTCGAGGAGCACGACCCGAACTACGTCGGCGGCGACATCGCGTCGGGGGCCCCGACGATGCGGCAGCTGATCGCGCGACCCGTGGTGTCGACCGACCCGTGGCGCACCCTGGTCGCGGGGACGTACCTCGCGTCGTCGTCCGTGCCGCCGGGCCCCTCGGTGCACGGCATGGGCGGCGCCTACGCCGCCCTGAGCGCCCTGCGCCACGAGTTCGGCATCGACCACCTGCCCCGGCTGGGGCCCGACGGAGGGACGACGACGTGAGTCGCGACCAGAGGTTCTTCGAGGCGTCGCCGCACGAGGTCTTCGACGTGCTGAGCGACGGCTGGCTGTTCCCGAGCTGGGTGGTGGGCGCCTCCCGCATCCGCGACGTCGAGTCCACCTGGCCGGCCGTCGGGGCGCGGATCCACCACTCGTTCGGCGTCTGGCCGCTCGTGCTCGACGACACGACGAGCGTGCTCGAGTGGCACCCGCCGCACCGGGCCGTCTTCAGGGCCCGCGGCTGGCCGTTCGGCGAGGCGCAGGTCGCCCTGACCGTGCACGACCGCGCGGGCGGCTGCCTCGTCGTGATGGAGGAGGAGGCGGTCACCGGGCCGGGCGCGCTCGTCCCCGACGCCGTCCTCGACCCCGCCCTGGGCATCCGCAACCGCGAGACGCTGCGACGGCTCGCGTGGCTGGCCGAGGGACGGCTGCGCGACCGGGTCTCGCCGAGCTGACCCCCGCCTCCCGGACCCCGGCCGCCTGCCGTCGTCGTCGTCGCTAGAGCGGGGACGTCTCGCCGGCGTGCGGCGCTCGCAGCTGCCGCAGGGCCGGCGCGTGCAGCGGCGTCGTCTCCCACCGGACGTCGGCGGCGCCTCCGTCGAGCACCAGGTGCAGGCGGTGGGGCGTCTCGACGAACACCACGTCCACGTGCAGCGCCGCGCCCCGGCGGCCCGCGGTGACCGCGAGCGCGTCGGTGACGGCCCAGGCGCCGAGCACGACCTCGGCCTCGAGCACGTCGTCGCCCTCGTGCAGCAGCACGCGCCAGGACGACCCCTCGCCCGCCAGCTCGACCGACGTCAGCGACGGCTGCTCGCTCGACGGCGACGGCGACGGCACGAAGG
>NZ_CAUPYL010000243.1:0-3257 GCF_963515265.1 uncultured Frigoribacterium sp. | reverse complement strand
CCGTCGACCGAGACCGTCGAGCCGGCGGAGAAGCCGGTGCCGGTGACCGTGACGGGGGTGCCGCCTCCTGCCGGGCCCTGGGCCGGCGTGATGCCGGCCAGGACGGGCGCGCCGACCGGGGCGGGCTGGTAGGTGAAGGTCTGCGGGGCGCTGGTGCCGCCGCGCGTCGTCACGGTCACGCCGACCGGCCCGAGGGCGTGCGCCGGGGTCGTGAACGTGAGCGAGGTGCCGTCGCCGGCGATGCTGTCGGGCGTGATCGGGGCGGAGCCGTCGACCGAGACGGTCGAGTCGGCGAGGAAGCCGGAGCCGGCGACGGTCACCGTGGTTCCGCCTCCGACGGGGCCCTGCGCGGGCGTGAGGCCCGTGATCGCGGGGACGGGGACGTAGGTGAACGTCTGCGGGCCGGAGGTGCCGACCGCGGTGGTCACGGTGACGGGCACCGGGCCTGCCGCGTGGGCGGGCGTGACGAAGGTGAGCGACGTGCCGTCGCCCGAGACCGCCGTGGGCGTGATCGGCGCACCGCCGTCGACGCTCACGCGCGAGTCCGCGGTGAAGGCCGAGCCGGTGAGCGTGACGGCGGTGCCGCCCGCGACCGGGCCCTCGACGGGCGTGATGCCGGTGAGCGTCGGCGCGGCGAGCGGGCCGGCGTTCGGGCCGACCGAGGCGGAGGCGAGCTCCACGGCGGTGCCGGCCTGGAGGACGCCGAGCAGGCCGACGCGGAGGGCGCTCTGCGTGAAGGTGCCGCCGGCGGTCGTCTTGTTGTTGACCCGCAGCGACACGACGCCGGTGAGCGCGGTGGCGAGCGGGGTGACGACGGTGCTGCCGAGGCCGGTGAGGACGGTGTTCACCGGTGCGAGGACGGTGGCCAGCACGGTGTTGAGCACCGGGCTGAGGACGCCGAGGTCGACCGGGACGCGGAGGCCGAGGACGTTGACGGTAGCACCGACCCCGTTCAGGCTGCTCGTGAGCTGGGTGACCAGGTTCTGCACCGCCGTGGTGAGGGCCGGGAGCAGCTGCGTCGTGAGCGCGGTCGTGATGTACGGCGTCAGGTCGGTGCCCGCCGGGAGGCTGTTGAGGGCGACGCCCTGCGACGCGAGGGCCGAGGGGACGTCGAGCGTGATCGCGCCCGTCTGCAGGTTCGCGGTGATCGACCCGTCGGCGCTCGTCACGGTCGTGAGCGAGTTGCCGAGGGTGGTCAGGTTCGGCAGGCCCGTGACTTGGACGGTCGGGCCGAGCAGGCGCGTGAGGGTGGCGGGGATCGCGTCGACGGTGGGCTGCAGACCCGTGAGGGTCGAGCGCAGGCCGTTGATCGTCGTCGCGAGGACCGGGCTGGTGAGGCTGAGGTCGAGGTCGGCGATCTGGTACGCGCCGGTCTGGGCCCCGTTCGGCCCGGCGGCCTGAGCCGCGGTGGCCGAGAGCGCGCCCGTCGTGACGCGGAGGTTGGCGAGGGCCTGCGTGTTCACCAGACGGCTGAGGTTGAAGCTGGCGTTCGCCTGCGGCACCCCGGCCTGGCCGCCGACGCCGATCGCGCCTGCGTTGGTCACGGCACCGGAGGCGGCGGTCGAGCTGCCGTTCGCGTTCGCCTGCGCGTACTGGTTGACGGCGCCGACGGTGAGGAGGCCGTTCGGGCCGAGCAGCTGGATGCCGCTCCCGAGGTCGGCGCGGGCCGCGTTCAGCACCGTCACGTCGAGGGGCGTCGACTGCGTCACCGGGGCCGGCTGGCCCGTGTTGGTCGCCGCGGCGGGCTGCAGCAGCAACACGTTCGCCAGGTCGAGGCCGAGCGCGGTCCCGTCGAGGAACCGGCCCTCGGCCGTCGAGGCTGCAGGGGCGGCCGTGGCCGGGGCCGCGGCGAGCACGCTGCCGCCGATGCCGAGCAGGGCGGCCGTGAGCACGGCCACTCCCTGCTTCGCCCTGGAGTGGTGACGGTGCGCGGTCGGTCGCCCTTTTTCGGCGCGCGCGAGTGCTTCAGTCCTCATGGACTCGCTCCTGATCCTCATGGCAGCGGTGGTTGGCGCCTGAGCCGTCGGTTGGTGAGACCGGGGCAGCAGACTCGCTACCTGGCCGACGATAGGGCACTTGCGCGAGGATCGCTCGTCCTATTTCGCCGCATGTCCCCCGATCCGGCCGGTCGGCCCCCGGAATGGGGGTGTGCGTCGAGAGCCGGTACGGGCTCACCGGCCCCCGGCCGTAGCGTGGTCCCGTGGACCAGCTGACCGACCTCCAGCACGCGACCGCCACCGTCGTGGGGGCCGGGCAGGCAGGGCTGTCCGCGGCGCACCACCTGCGCCTCCGCGGGTTCGTGCCCGCCGTGGGCCGTGTGGACGCGGGAGGCCCTGCGGACGGCCCGCCGACGTTCGTCGTCGTCGACGCCGGCGAGGCACCAGGAGGCGCGTGGCGGCACCGCTGGGAGTCGCTGCGGATGGCCACCGTCAACGGCATCTTCGACCTGCCGGGCATGGCCCTGCCTCCCGTCGACGAGGCGGAGCCGAGCCGGGTCGCCGTGCCGCGCTACTTCGCCGCCTACGAGGAGGCGGAGCAGCTGCGGGTGCACCGCCCCGTGCACGTGACGGGGGTCGAGGCCGTCGACGACGACCCCTCGGGCCTGCTGCGGGTCGAGAGCGACGCCGGCACGTGGACCACGCGCGCGGTGGTGAACGCGACCGGCACCTGGGACGAGCCGGTGCTGCCGGACGTGCCCGGCGCCTCCTCGTTCACGGGTCGACAGCTGCACACGCGCGACTACGTGTCCGCGGCGGAGTTCGCGGGGAGGCGCGTCGCCGTGGTCGGCGGCGGGATCTCGGCGGTGCAGCTGCTCGACGAGATCAGCCGGGTCGCGACGACGCTCTGGTACACGCGGAGGGAGCCCGTGTTCCTCGACCACGACTTCACCTCGGGGTCGGACGGCGTCGACGTCGAGCGACGCGTCGCCGACGACTCGGCCGCCGGGCGCCTCCCGGGCAGCATCGTGTCGTACACGGGGCTGATCTGGACCGGGTACGCCCGCGACGCCGAGCGACGGGGAGCTCTCGTCCGCCGACCGATGTTCACCGCGATGGGGCCGCGGCACGTCGTCGAGGCCGACGGCTCGTCGACGAGCGTCGACGCCGTGCTGTGGGCGACGGGGTTCCGGCCGAGCGTCGGGCACCTCGACGGGCTCGACCTGCGGGGGCCGCTCGGGGGCGTCCCGCTCGTCGGCACCCGGGCCGCCCGCGACCGGCGGGTGCACCTGATCGGGTTCGGGCCGTCACAGTCGACCG
>NZ_CAUPYL010000242.1:0-3261 GCF_963515265.1 uncultured Frigoribacterium sp. | reverse complement strand
CCCGTGCGGGGTGGTGTTCCTCGCCCCCCCGCGCGCGGGGCGGGGCGGCCGCGCGGCGGGGGGGTTCTCGCCGGGGGGGGGGCCGCCCCCCCCCCCCCGCCCCTCCTCGTCCCCTCCCGCACCACAGCCCCTCCCGTTCCAGAGCCACTCCCCCGTCCCACCTGCACGATGAAGTGAAAGGCACCACCCATGTCCCGTAACCTCCCCCGCACCGCGAAGCGCGTCGTCGCTCTCGGTCTCGGCATCGCCCTGGCCGGCTCGCTGGCCGCCTGCTCCTCCGGCTCCGGAGGCGGCGCCAGCGCCGACACCGCGACCAGCGACGAGCTCGCCGCGGCCCTTAAGGAGAAGTCCTCGATCACGGTCTGGGCCTGGGCCCCCGCCGTCGAGCCCATCGCCGAGGCCTTCGAGAAGGCGCACCCCGACATCACCGTCGACGTGCAGAACGTCGGCACCGGCGCCGACCAGTACACGAAGCTGCAGAACGCGATCAAGGCCGGCAAGGGCGCCCCCGACGTCGCCCAGGTCGAGTACTTCGCCATCCCCCAGTTCTCGCTCGGCGACTCGCTCGCCGACCTGAGCGGCTACGGCTACGGCGACCTCGAAGAGGACTTCACCGCCTCGACGTGGAACTCCGTCACCGACGGCGACGCCGTCTACGCCCTGCCCCAGGACTCCGGCCCCATGGCGATGTTCTACCGCCAGGACGTCTTCGACAAGTACGGCATCGCCGTCCCGAAGACATGGGACGAGTACCTCGCCGCGGCCGAGACGATGCACTCTGCCGACCCGAACCAGTTCATCGCCGGCGACACCGGCGACGCGGGCTTCACGACCAGCATGATCTGGCAGGCCGGCGGGCACCCCTACTCGGTCGACGGCGACACCGTCTCGATCGACCTGCAGGACGAGGGCGCCAAGCGCTGGACCTCGACCTGGAACACCCTCGTCGAGAACGGCTCGCTCGCGCAGACCCCCGGCTGGACCGACGAGTGGTTCCGTGCCCTCGGCGACGGCTCGATCGCGACGATGCTCACCGGCGCCTGGATGCCCGGCAACCTCGAGGCGCAGGCCGCCGACGGCTCCGGCCAGTGGCGCGTCGCCCCGATGCCCCAGTACGAGGAGGGCGACACCGCGACCGCCGAGAACGGCGGATCGTCGATCGCCGTGATGGAGCAGTCGCAGAACAAGCTCGTCGCCGCCGAGTTCGCCAAGTTCGCCACCGCCGAGGAGGAGGGGCGCCAGATCTCGTTCGACGCCGGCGGCTTCCCGTCCACCACGGCCGACCTCACCGACCCCGAATTCCTCGCGGAGGCCCCCGAGTACTTCGGCGGCCAGAAGATCAACGAGGTGCTCGGCCAGGCCGCCCAGGACGTGCTGCCCGACTGGCAGTACCTGCCCTTCCAGGTCTACGCGAACAGCATCTTCAGCGACAGCGCGTCGTCGGCCTACACCAACGGCACCTCGCTCGACCCGGTGCTCGAGGAGTGGGCCAAGGCCACGGCCTCGTACGGTGAGCAGCAGGGCTTCACGGTCGAGACCGAGTAGGGCCTCGCGGCACACGCACGACCAGCACCACCAGCAGCACCGCAGCACCGCCTGACCACCGCAGCGGGGAGGCGCGACGCACGTCGCGCCTCCCCGTCGCCACGTCCCCTCGCCCCACCGGAGGAACACCATCAGCAGCAGCACCGCCCCCACGAGCACGCGCTTCGTGATCGGCCCCGACCACTTCGAGCTCGACGGCGCCCCGCACCGGGTCGTCGCCGGCGCCCTGCACTACTTCCGGGTGCACCCGGACCAGTGGGCCGACCGCATCCACAAGGCCAGGCTGATGGGCCTCAACACCATCGAGACGTACGTCGCCTGGAACGCGCACTCCCCGCGCCGCGGCGACTTCGACACGAGCGCGGGCCTCGACCTCGGCCGGTTCCTCGACCTCGTCGCCGCCGAGGGCATGCACGCGATCGTGCGCCCCGGCCCCTACATCTGCGCCGAGTGGGACGGCGGCGGCCTGCCCGGCTGGCTCTTCGACGACCCTGCCGTCGGCGTCCGCCGCAGCGAGCCGCTCTACCTCGCCGCCGTCGACGAGTTCCTCGAGCGCGTCTACGAGATCGTCGTGCCGCGGCAGATCGACCACGGCGGGCCCGTCGTGCTCGTGCAGATCGAGAACGAGTACGGCGCGTACGGCGACGACTCCGGGTACCTGCGGCACCTCGTCGACCTGACCCGCGCCTCCGGCGTGGTGGTGCCCCTGACGACGGTCGACCAGCCCACCGACGAGATGCTCGCGGCGGGCAGCCTGCCCGAGCTGCACAAGACGGGCAGCTTCGGGTCGCGCGCCCAGGAGCGGCTCGCCACCCTGCGCCGCCACCAGCCGACCGGGCCCCTGATGTGCTCGGAGTTCTGGGACGGCTGGTTCGACCACTGGGGCGAGCACCACCACACGACCCCGGTCGAGGAGGCGGCACGCGAGCTGGACGCGCTGCTGACGGCGGGCGCGTCGGTCAACATCTACATGTTCCACGGCGGCACGAACTTCGGCTTCACGAACGGCGCGAACCACAAGGGCACCTACCAGTCGCACGTGACCTCGTACGACTACGACGCTCCCCTCGACGAGGCGGGGTGGCCGACCGACAAGTTCTTCGCGTTCCGCGAGGTCATCGCGCGGCACCTGCCCGTGCCCGACGAGGTGCCGGCGCGGCGGTCGCCGTCGCCCGTGCTGTCGACGACGTTCGACCGGAGCGTGCGCCTCGGCGACGTCGTCGGCGACCTCGGTGCGCGACCGGTCATCGGCGGGGACCCCGGCATGGGCGTCGGCGTCGGCGCCGGCGCCGGCATCGGCTTCGGCGCCGGCGCCTCGGGCTGGATCGGGACCGAGGACGTGCCCACGATGGACGCGCTCGGCAGCTACCGCGGCTTCGCCCTGCACCGCGTCGACCTGCCGGCCGGCGACGAGCCCCGGGTGCTGTCGTTCGCGGGGGTGCGCGACCGCGCCGTCGTCTCCGTCGACGGTCGGCGGGTGGGCGTCCTCCAGCGCGACCAGCACGAGCGCGCGATCACGGTGCCGCCGGGCCGCGTGCTGGAGGTGCTGGTCGAGGACCAGGGACGCGTCAACTACGGCGTCCGCATCGGCGAGGCGAAGGGCCTCGTCGGGCCCGCGCTGCTCGACGGCGCCGAGCTGACCGGCTGGCGGAGCACGCCGCTCGACCTGGGGGCGGTCGTCGCGACCCTCTCCAGCGGCGCGACCGTGCCGGGCGA
>NZ_CAUPYL010000241.1:0-3271 GCF_963515265.1 uncultured Frigoribacterium sp. | reverse complement strand
CCCTGCGCCCGCGCCGCGCGCCGCGCGCCCGGCAGGGGACCATGCACCGCGCAGTGGACCATGCACCCCGTCGTTTCGGGGTGGATGGTCCACTCCGGGGTGTTTCGTGTTTCGTGTTTCGTGCTTCGCGCGGCGCAGGAGGTGCGATGTGCGCCGGGCGGGCACCGCACCTCCTCGAGCTGCATGCCCACCATGAACCGCGGACCGAACGATGAACCGCGAAGAAACGCGGTTCATGGTTCGGTCCGCGGTTCTTCGCGCTTCGGGAGTCGGCGGGCTACTCGGCCTTCTCGGTCTGCCACTTCTCGGGGGCGCGGTCGCCGTTCGGGCGGACCGGTCGCACGTCGCCGACGATCGGGATGGCGCGCTTGCGGAGCGCCCACATGTAGCGGACGAAGAAGTGGGTCAGCGTCGACAGGCGGTTGCCGTTGCCGAGCAGGCTCGTGATGTGCACGAAGACCCAGAGCAGCCAGGCCACCGGCCCGGTCATCGTGAAGCCGTTCGGCAGCTGCACCACGGCCGCGTTCGTGCCGACCGTGGCCATCGTGCCCTTGTCGTGGTACTTGAACGGCGTGGACGGCTTGCCGGCGAGGAGGCGCTCGATCTGCTCGCCGATGTGCTCGCCGCCCTGGATGGCCGGCTGGGCGAGCTGGGCCAGGGCCTCGTCGGTCGCGGCGATGTCCCCTGCAGCCCAGATGCGGTCGAGGCCCTTGACCGTGAGGTCGTCGTTGACCTGGATGCGACCGCCGTGGGTCTGCGGCACGCCCCAGGCGGCCACCTCTGCGTGCGCGGCGACGCCGGTGGCCCAGACGACGAGCTCGGCGGGGATGAACTCGCCCGAGGCGGTGCGGACGCCGTCGGGCGTGACCTCCTCGACGCCGGTGTCGAGCCGCAGGTCGACGCCGCGCTTTCGCAGCACCTTGGCGGCGTAGCGACGGAGGCGCGGCGCGAACGGCTTGAGGAGCTCGCCGCTGCGGTGCACCAGAGTGATCGTGATGCTCGAGGCGTCGATCTCGGGGTACGCGTCCTTGAGGGCCTGGTCGCGGAGCTCGGCCAGCGCACCGGCCATCTCGACGCCGGTCGCGCCGCCTCCGACGATGACCACCCGGACCTCGCCGCTGCCCTGCGACGCCGCCGCGTTCTCGAGCTGCGTGAACATCTCGTCGCGGATGCGGAGGGCCTGCGAGCGGGAGTACATCGAGTAGGCGAACTCGTAGGCGCCCTTGGTGCCGAAGTAGCTCGTGTTGACGCCGTTCGCGAGGACCAGCGCGTCGTACGAGATCTCTTCGCCGTCGCGGAGCGTGATGACGCGCTCGTCGGCACGGACGGTCGTGAGGAGGCCGTGACGGAAGTCGGCGTTCGACTGCTTCGAGCGCAGGCTGCGGAGGAAGTACGTCACGTCGCCGGCGTTCAGGCCGCCGGTCGCGACCTGGTACATGAGCGGCTGGAACATGTTGTAGACGTGCCGGTCGATCAGCGTGATGTCGACGTCGGCGTCCTTGAGGGCGCGCATCGTGGCGATGCCGGCGAAGCCGCCGCCGACCACGACGACGTGGGGCCGCGCGGGCCGTGCAGCGGGCGTGGGGCTGGAGGTGCCGGCAGGTCGCTCGTCGGAGGTGCGGTCGTCGGACATGAGGGTGCTCCTGCGGGGTGCTCGGTTCGTGGCGGAGGTCGCCGGTGACCCCGATCTGCAGGCGGCTGGTTCCTCCGCCCGTGTCAGGGTACTCGCCTGTGAGGGTCCGTCGGACACCGTTCTGCAGGCTGCGCAACGGGTGTCGTTGAACTCTCCGAGAGGCCTCCCGGCGTCGTCGGCCGGACCCGGCGCGGGCGGCGTAGGGTCGTCGTCACCGGATCAGAGGGCCCCGCGCGAGCGGACGGCCGAGGGGGTACATCGTCGTGACAGGACACCACCGTCGAGGCCGCTGCGTGCCGGGCGAGCGCCCGTGAAGGGCTACGTGCTCTGGCGTCGGGACGCGTCGCCCGTCGTCCGCCGTGACCGCGAGGGCGACGACCGCCTCCGGCTGGTGGCGTCGCTCGAGGACCTCGTCCCCCTCGGCGCCGAGATCGCCGGGCTCGTGATCGACGACGACGCGGACGCGGAGACGAGCCACCTGACGGAGGACGCGTCGCCCCCGAGCGCGCCCGACCCCGACGACCGGCCGCTCGCGCCCGTCGTCCCGCTCTTCTCCGCCGACCGTCCCGCGCGACGCCGTCGCCGCCTCCACCGCTGACGGCGGCCCCCCGGGCTCGGGCTAGGGTCGTGACGACCGTCGCGCACCGGGCCGACGGCAGTCGAGGAGGCGCGCAGCCGTGACCGAGGTCGTCCTGTTCCACCACGCCCAGGGCCTGACCCGCGGGGTCGTCGCCTTCGCCGACGCGTTGCGGGCCGCCGGCCACGTCGTGCACACGCCCGACCTGTACGAGGGCCGCACCTTCGACTCGATCGACGAGGGCCTCGAGTTCGTGCACGGCCTCGGCGTCGGCGAGGTCGCCGCCCGCGGGGTCCGCTCGGCCGCCGACTTCGACGCCGACGTCGTCTACGCCGGCTTCTCCCTGGGCGTGCTGCCCGCGCAGCACCTGGCGCAGTCGCGCCCCGGTGCCCGCGGCGCGCTCTTCTTCCACGCCTGCGTGCCCGCGGCCGAGTTCGGCACCTGGCCGGCCGGCCTCGCTCTGCAGGTGCACGGCATGGACCACGACCCCTTCTTCGCCGACGAGGGCGACCTCGACGCCGCCCGCGAGCTCGTGGCCCAGCTGCGGGCCGACGACCCCGACGCCGACGCCGAGGTCTTCACCTACCCCGGCAGCGAGCACCTCTTCGCCGACTCGTCGCTGGCCGCGTACGAGCCGGCAGCCGCGGCGCTGCTGACCGAGCGCACGCTCGACTTCCTCGCACGGCACTGACGGCGCTGGCGTCTCCCTGGGCCCCGGCCCGCGCCTCCGGGGCAGAGTGGAGCGACCGCGGCGCCCTCACCACCGGCACGAACCCGCGGACGACACGAGCGAGAGGCCTGACATGAGCGACACCACGCACGCGCACGACGACGATGCGACGACCGGGACCGACGTCGACGCAGGCTCCGGCGTGGAGGCCGACGGGCGGTCGCCGCTCGGCCAGCAGGGCGCCTTCCGCGACGCGGAGGGTGCGGACGCCGACACCGAGTCGTCCGAGCAGGACGGCACGGAGAGCGTGCCGCGCGCGGGCGGCGGCCCGGCGCCGACGGACGGCACGGGCACCAGCGGCACGGGCGTCACCGGCTCGGCAGCCGTCAGC
>NZ_CAUPYL010000240.1:0-3293 GCF_963515265.1 uncultured Frigoribacterium sp. | reverse complement strand
GCGCCACCTAGTCGAGCGCCAGCAGCGCCGCCGCGGCGAGGGCGAGCACGAGCCCGCCGACCTGCGTCCGGGTCAGCCGCTCCCGCAGCACCACGGCCGCGAGCACGACGGTCGCCGCCGAGTAGAGCGCCGTCAGCACGCTCATCACGGTGAGGTCGCCGACCCGCAGCCCCACGAGGATCAGCACGTTCGCCCCGCTGTCGGCGACTCCGCAGGCGAGCGCCAGCCACAGGGCGCGACGCAGGGGCAGGAGGTGCGGGGCGGCCTGCGCGACCGGCGCCGCACCTCCTTCGCCCTGCTGCCGGATCGGGACACGCCCCGGCTCCTCGGCGTGTGCACGCCCCCGCACCCGCGCCACCACCAGCAGCACCAGCACCGCCCCGCCCGTCAGCACGAGGTTCGCCGACCGGTTGGCGACGAGCGGCACGAGCCCGGAGTCGTCCGGCGTCCGGTCGAGGAACACGAGCACCAGCCCGATCCCCGCGCCGGCGCCCAGGGCCATCAGCAGCCCCCGCGCGCTCGGTCGCGGAGCCGACGGATCGGGCACGAAGCCGACCAGCACCACGGCGACGAGGGCGAGCGCGATGCCGGCCCAGCCCGCGCCTCCCAGCCGGGAGCCCTGCGCCAGCCCGACCCCCACCGGCACGATCGCCGAGACCACGGCCGTGAGCGGCGAGAGGATGCTCATCGGCCCGAGCGCGAGGCAGGCGTAGAGCAGCGCGAGGGCGACGGCTCCCGCGACGCCGCTGAGCAGGCCCCAGCCGACCGCGGCCGTCGAGGCCGTGCCGGGCACGACGAGCAGCAGCAGCGCGAGCAGCACCAGCCCGCTCGCGGCGGCGATCGCGGTGACGCGCAGCGGGGCGAGGCGCCGGGCGGCGAGTCCGCCGAGGAAGTCGGCCGAGCCGTAGGAGGCGGCGGCCAGCAGGCCGAGGACGGCGGCGATCACGGCGACTCCAGGAGGTGCGGGGCGAGCCAGGGCGACAGCTGTCGTCTCACGAGACGGCCGTCGCGTTAACAACGGATGACGAAGCTGCGGGAGGCCTTGTCGGACTCCCAGCTGGATCTTATGGTCGTGGGGGTCGTCCCTCGACCGGGGGGCAGGCCGTCGAGGCCGATCCGGCCCCCACCCCGCAGTCCACCAGGAGACACACTCGTCATGCGCCCCCGCCCCGCCGCCACACCCCAGCGCGAGAACGGGGGCCGGCGACGTCGCCGCGCCGCCCTCTCGCTCGTCGCCGTCACCACGATGGGCCTCGGCGTCCTCGTCGCCGCCCCGGCCGCCCAGGCCGCTCCCACGACGATCGACATCGTCGGGATCAACGACTTCCACGGCCGCATCGAGGCCGACGACGGCGTGGGCCGCAACACGGTGATCGGCGGCGCGGTCTCGCTCGCGGGCGCCGTCGACGCGGTCCGTCGAGCGAACGCCGACACGCTCTTCGTGTCGTCGGGCGACAACATCGGTGCCTCGACCTTCACGTCCTTCATCCAGGACGACGAGCCCACCCTCGACGCCCTCAACTCGATCGGCCTCGACGTGTCGGCCACGGGCAACCACGAGTTCGACAAGGGCCAGGGCGACCTGGACGGTCGGGTCACGACGAACAGCGACTTCCCGTACGTGGCCGCCAACGTCATGCGCGGCAGCGCGCACGCGTACAAGCCGTATGTCGTCGAGACCACGGCGAGCGGCGCACGGGTGGCCTTCATCGGTGCCGTCACCGAGTCGATGCCCACCCTCGTGTCGCCGGACGGCATCGCCGGGCTCACCTTCACGCCGATCGTCCCGGCCGTCAACGCGGCGGCCGCGGAGATCGTGGCGGCCGACGCGGCCGACGCCATCGTGCTGCTCGTCCACGAGGGCGCCGCCGACAGCACGCCCGCCGCCATCGGCGGCGACAGCGCCTTCGGCGAGATCTCGCGCGGCGTCAGCCCCGACGTCTCGGCGATCCTCTCGGCGCACACGCACGCCTCGTACAACACGACGGTCGTGCCCGACGGGAGCACTGTGCCCCGTCCCGTGGTGCAGACGGGCAGCTACGGCTCGTTCCTCAGCCACCTCCAGCTGTCGGTGGATCCGGCGGCGACCGGTGCGCCCCGTGACACCGTCACGGCGACCCTGCTGCCCCAGCAGAAGCTGTTCGGGGTCCAGGCAGGGCCGAACCCCGACATCGCGGGCATCGTCTCGCGGGCAGTGGCTGTCGCCGACGAGCGAGGCAAGGTCCAGGTCGGGACCATCGGGGGCGAGTTCCGCCGCGCGTACAACGGAACCACGGAGAACCGAGGCGGCGAGTCCACGCTCGGCAACTTCGTCGCCGACGTCCAGCTGTGGTCGACGCGGGACAAGGGTGCTCAGCTCGCCCTGATGAACCCGGGCGGCCTCCGCACCGACCTGGTCGCCCAGTCTGCAGCTGGCGGCCCCATCGACTACAAGTCCGTCGCCCTCGTGCAGCCCTTCGCCAACACCCTCGTGGTGGTCGACATGACCGGCGCCGAGATCAAGGCGGTGCTGGAGCAGCAGTACCAGCCGGCGGTCACGGCCCGTCCGTTCCTCAAGCTGGGCTCGTCGGAGGGTCTCGCCTACACGTACGACCCGTCGGCCACGGGCGGCTACGCGGTGACCAGCGCGACGCTCGACGGTCAGCCCCTCCTCGACGACACCGTCTACAAGGTGACGACGAACTCGTTCCTGGCGACCGGCGGCGACGGCTTCACGGCCTTCGCGAACGGCCGCGCGCACGCCGACAGCGGCAAGGTGGACCTGCAGAGCCAGATCGACTACTTCGCGGACCAGACGGCTCGTGGCCTCGTCCCTGCGCCGGACTTCGCCGTCCGGTCGCTCGGCGTCACGACGTCCGAGGCTCCTGCCGGCGGCTTCGCGGCCGGCGAGCAGGTCGAGCTGGACCTCTCGTCGCTCGTCATGAGCCAGGCGGCGCCCGACCAGGCCGACCCCCTGACCGTGACCGCGTCCCTGGACGGCGTCGAGGCTGCGACCTCGACCGTCGACACGACCGCCACCCCGTTGTTCGACGAGCAGGGCCGCGCCACGCTGACGTTCACCGTCCCCGAGGGCATCACCGCACCCACGGCAGGCCCGGTCACGCGCTCGCTCCGCATCGCGGTGTCCGGCACCGGCACCGAGGTCGACCTGCCGATCGTGTTCGCTGCTGCCGCTGCCCCGGTGGTCGTCGACCCGACCCCTGGCGACCCGACGACGCCGACGACGCCGGGCGCCGGCGCGGGCACCGCTCCCGGCACGGGCTCCGGCTCCGGCGCGGGCACGGGCCCGACCC
>NZ_CAUPYL010000239.1:0-3357 GCF_963515265.1 uncultured Frigoribacterium sp. | reverse complement strand
CGGCCGACGTGCCGGCCGGACCACCGCCGACGAGCGCCGCCCCGCGGCCCCGCTCGGCCCGGGTCGGCGAGAGCACCGGACGCCCCGACGAGGAGGCGCCGGCGAGCGCCACGACCTCGAGGGCGCGCAGCACCTCGTGCTGGTAGTAGACGTAGGGGATCGTGCGCTCGAGCGGGATCGCGTCGGGGGTCCGCGTGCCGATCGTGTGCCGGGCGCCGAGCCGGTGCAGGAACGGGTTCGAGTTGCGTCCCCCGCCGTGCACCTGCACGGCCAGGTCGTAGCGGCGCGCACGGTGGCGAGCGACGAACTCCTCGGTGGCGACGGCGTCGACCTCGGTGCCCGACGCGTCGCCGACGCCGGGGACGACGGGCAGCACGGCGACCTCGTCGACGCCGGAGGTGCGTCCGGCGAGCAGGGCCCGGTGGACGGGCGAGCCGAGCAGCGTGAGGCGGGCCGCGGGGTACGCCGCGGCGAGCGCCTCGATCGCGGGCAGGGCGAAGACGAGGTCGCCGATGCCTCCGCCGCGGAGGACGGCGATCTCGTGGACGTCGTCGAAGCGCGGATGCAGCTCCGGCAGGCCGGGGACGGGCTGGGACGACGCGGGGCGGTCGGGCGCCGGGCGGGCGGGCGCCGGACGGGCGGGTGCGGTGGTGTCGGGCTGCACGGGGTCCTCTCTCTCGTCGGCCCCCTGCCCTGCGGGCCTCGTGGCCAAACGCCCTCCTGCCCCTGCACCGTCCGCTCCCCGCCCCGGCCCCGGCCCCGCGACCCCGACCACGTGTGAGGCGCGCCGAGCCGGGGTAGGGCACGAGCACCGACACGAGAGGACGCCTCCATGACGACCTGGGCCCCTGGCACCCGCCCCGACGACGCCGTCGACGCGCACCCGCACGACGACGTCGCGCCCGACGACGCGCGCGACCACCGGCCCGGCCCGGTCGTCGGCAGGTCGGCGGCCGACGGCGTGCTGACCGTCCTCGACCCGAGCGACGGGTCGACGGTGGGCGAGATCCGCGAGGCCGACCGCGACGAGGTCGTCGAGGCCGTGCGCCGGGCGCGGGCCGCCCAGCACGACTGGGAGCGCACGCCCGCCGCGGACCGCGGCGCCCAGCTGCACGGCGCCGCCGCGGCCCTCCGCGAGCACGCCGCCGAGCTCGCCGCGCTCAACCAGCGCGAGACCGGCAAGCCGTTCGACGACTCCCTCGGCGGGGTGCTCGCCGGTGCCGACACCCTGCGCCAGTACGCCGAGCTCGGGCCCGTGCACCGCGGCCTCAGCCTCGTCGGGAGCCGAGAGTCCGCCGACTTCACGATCGACCAGCCCCGGGGCGTCGTCGCGGCGATCACCCCCTGGAACGACCCCGTCGCCGTCGCCTGCGGCCTGATCGGTGCCGCGCTCGTCACGGGCAGCACGGTCGTGCACAAGCCGAGCGAGCGCTGCCCGCACGTCGGCGAGCTGCTCGGCCGCGTGCTCGCCGAGACGCTGCCGCCCGACGTGCTCGTCACCGTCTCGGGAGGCGGCGGCGTGGGCGCCGCGCTCACCGAGCAGCCGGGCGTCGACGCCGTCGCCCACGTCGGCTCGACCGCGACGGGCCGGCGCATCGCGCGCATGGCCGCGCTGACCGGCGCCCACGTCGTGCTCGAGAACGGCGGCAACGACGCCCTCATCGTCGACGGCGACGTCGATCCCGTCTGGGCGGCGGAGCAGGCGGCGATCGGCTCGTTCGCCAACGCGGGCCAGATCTGCACCAGCGTGGAGCGCATCTTCGTGCACCGGGACGTCGCCGCCGCCTTCGTCGAGGCGCTCGTCGCCGAGGCGGCCCGGCGACACGACCGGCTCGAGATGGGCCCGCTCGTCGACGCCCGCCTCCGTGCCGAGGTGCAGCGCCAGGTCGACGAGGCCGTCGCCGACGGGGCGACGGTCGAGATCGGCGGCACGACCCCCGAGGGCCCGGGATCGTGGTGGCCCGCCACGGTGCTGACGGGCTGTCGGCCGCACATGACGATCATGCAGGAGGAGACCTTCGGCCCCGTCGCCCCCGTGCAGGTCGTCGACGACTTCGACGAGGCCCTGCGCCTCGCCTGTCACGACCGCCACGGGCTCGCGGCGACCGTGCTCACGGGCTCGATCGCGCACGCGAACCGGGCTCTGGCCGACCTGCCCGTCGGCACCGTCAAGATCAACGCCGTCTTCGGCGGAGCACCGGGCGGATCAGCCCAGCCGCGCGGCGAGAGCGGCTCCGGCTTCGGCTACGGCCCCGAGCTGCTCGACGAGCTGACGCTGACGAAGGTCGTGCACTACGGGGTCCCCGTGCTCGCGGCCGACGGCGGGCACCGGGAGGTGCGGGGCACCTCCTCGGCACCGCTCGCCGCGGGCGACCAGGTCGGGGGCCAGGACTCGGCCGAGGCGCCGCACGGCACCGGCAGGGGTGAGGACGACACCGAGCTCCGCGTGCGCCCCTCCTCCCCCGCCGAGGGCGACTGACGTGGCGGGCCCGATCGACCTCGGCCAGGTCCGGGGGCTGAGCCCCGAGGTGGTGCGCGCCCTGCGCGACGCCGCCCCGGTCGTCAGCGTCGTCGGCGACCTCGTGCTCGACGGCTGGTGGCAGGGCACGACCGAGCGCATGACGCGCGAGGCTCCCGTGCCCGTCGTCGAGGTGGCCGACCGCCGGTTCGTGCCGGGCGGCGCCGCCAACACGGCGGTCAACCTCGCCGCCCTGGGCGCGCGGGTGCGGCTCGCGGGGATCGTCGGCGACGACGAGGCCGGCCGACGGCTCACCGAGCTGCTCGCCTCGCACGGCGTCGACACCACGGGCGTGGTGCGCGTGCGCGGCCGTGCCACCGTCGCGAAGAACCGGGTGCTCGTCGACGACCAGGTGCTCATCCGGCTGGACGACGTGGAGTCGGAGCCCGCGCCGGCCGCCTCCCTCGCGCTGCTCGCCGAGGCCGCGCTCGCGCAGGCCCACGGCGCCGACGCCGAGCTCGTCTGCGACTACGCCTCCGGGTGCCTCACCGGCGTCGTGCTCGACGCCCTCGTCGCCCGGCCCGCCGCCGACCGCCCGCCGCTCGTCGTGGTCGACGCGCACGACCTCGCTCCCTGGGCGCGGCTGCGGCCCGACCTCGTCACGCCGAACGCGGGCGAGAGCGGGGCCCTCGCGGGGATCGCGATCGGCGACTCGCTGCCCACCGACGTCCGCGTCGAGCGCGTCGAGGCCGCCGCCTCCTCGTTGCTCGAGCGCTCGGGGGCGGCCGCCGTCGTCGCGACGCTCGACCACGACGGGTCGATGCTGCTCGTGCACGGCGGCACGACGGCGGGTCAGCACGGCGATGCGACGGCGGGTCAGCCCGACGTCGCCCTCGACC
>NZ_CAUPYL010000238.1:0-3390 GCF_963515265.1 uncultured Frigoribacterium sp. | reverse complement strand
GGCGAGGGGCCCGCGACCGCCGGCCGCGCCGGTGCTCGTGCCGGCGTCGTTCCCGCCGCTGCCTGCGCCGCCTGCGGGGGGCGTGCTCGGCGTTCCCGCACCGGGGTCGGTGACCGGCGGCTCGACCGGGGGCACCTCGGCGGCGAGCAGGGCGAAGGTGCCCAGGGTGCGGTCGACGTACGCGACGAACTCGGTCGGGTCTCCGGCGCCCGTCACCGCGAGGCGGTACGTGGTCCCGGGCATCAGGTCGGCGAACACGAAGCGGCCGGCTGCGTCGGTGGTGGCGGTCGCCACGGGCACGTCGCTGCCGACCGGGAGGACGCTCACCACGACGCCGGGGGCGAGTGCACCGGCCGAGTCGACGACCGTGCCGTCCACGGCGACGGCCGCGGCCGTGGGCACGACGAGGACGAAGGGCGCGGGCGTCTCGCCCAGCTCGGGCGCCGTGAACGGGATGGGGTGCTCGGCGTCGTCCCCGACGACGACCACGTAGTCGGCGCCGGGCGTGAGCCCGCCGGCCTCGAAGCTGCCGTCGGGACCGGTCACCACCGACACGTCGGGGCCAGTCGGCTGCGCGGTGCCCTCGTCGGGCACCGGGATGAAGTCGAGCGTCTCGTTCGCCGCGGGCGTGCCGTCGGCGTTCGCGACCGTGCCGGTGACGTCGACCGTCGGGGCCGGGGCGTCGACGTCGTAGAAGGTGGTCACGTCGGCGTCGGGGTCGTCCGGCGCGATGGCCTTGAACTCCGTCCCCGAGGCCACGTCGACGACCGAGTACAGGCCGTCGGGGTCGAGCCCGGCGAACTCGAACGTGCCGTCGGCGCCGGTCGTCGTCGTCCCGAGCGGGTCGGTGTCGCCGTCCCCGAAGAGCTGGACCACGCGGTCGGGGGCGCGCTGGCCGTCGACCGTCACGACACCGGTGAGGACGGCGATCGCCGGAGACGCCACGACGGTCGGGAAGGCGAAGTCCAGCCCGCCCTGGTCAGCAGTGGCGAGGGAGAAGGGCAGGGCCGCGGCGGGAGCGGAGCCGTCCGGTGCGGCGATCGACACCGAGTAGCCGGGAGCGGCGACCAGGGCACCGAACGAGTACGTCCCGTCCGGGCCCGTCTCCGTCGTCCCGACGACGTCGCCCGCGGCGTTCGTCACGGTCACGCGGGCGCCCGCGTACGGCGTCGCCGTCTCGCCCGTGCCCACGGTCGCCGTCCCCGAGGCGCTGAACGTCTTGGTGGCGAACCAGGTCTGGTACACGGGGAACCCGCTGCGCTGCTGGTACGTGATGGTCAGCGTCTCGAGCGGCACGCTCGGGCTGAACCAGCCGGCCGCGCCCTCGGTGTCGGCGGCGGAGGGGTTGCCGACCAGGGTCGCCGTGGCGGCGTCCCAGCGCGGCTGGTCGCCGGTGCCGGCGCTGTCGCACGACGGGGTGCCCGTGCCGGCGCAGTAGTTGTAGGTGCCCTGGAAGCCGAGCTGCGCCGCCGTCACGACCGCGCCTCCGACGCCCGTGGCCGTGATCGTCGCCTGGTCGGCGTCGATGTCGCCGAGCACGAACGACCAGCCGGACGACGGCGTGGCCGACTCGAACGAGTAGGTGGTCACGGCGGCGCCGGCCGCGGCCGGCGAGTCCTGTGAGGGCCGCTGGTTCAGGTACGGCAGGCCGCGGCTGGTGCCGTACTGGGCGCCGGGCGGCGTCGAGGCCGCCTGCCACGTGCTCGAGCCGCTCGGGACCGTCGCCTGCCGTGAGGTCGAGGTGAAGGTCGTGACGGGGAACCCGCCCGCCAGCGTCATCGTCCCGATGTAGGCGCGTGCCGAGCCGGAGACCTGGAACTCGCCCCAGGACGAGCCCTGGGCGGCGGAGGCGCCGGTCGCGCCCCCGAGGGCGAGGGCCAGGGCGACGACGCCGGTGGTGGTGGCGGAGGCGAGGCCGCGGAGCGAGGCTCGACGCGGCAGCCGCGAGGTCCGGCCAGAACGGGCGGTGGAACGGTCGAGCATGCGGGCCTCCCAGACGGGGGCCGTGGTGCCCCCGGCTGAGGTTATTTCACGAAGGGCCCGCTTGTCACCCGCTGGCCGGATCGCGAGCACGAGAGGCCCCTGCGGTCAGGGGGATCACGTCGCCGTGACGTCCCCCGACCGGCGGTCTAGCGCTTCTTGACGTTCGAGACCGCGTCCTCGGAGTGCGACGCGGTGCCGCTCTTGGCCTTCTTGTCCGCGCGCTTCTCCTTGAGGCTGCGGACTGCGACCTTCGCGGTGGTCTTCTTCGCTGATTTCTCTGCCATGGTGGTGCCTCCGTCTCGGACCGAGCTGGTCCGGTGCGCGGAGCCTACGGGCACATCGTCCCCGCCCTGCCCTCGCCGGGCACTCTCACGGCTCGTGCACCGACGACGCGGTCCGTGCCCCTCGACCCGGGCGGTCCGTCCCACGGTCGCGCGCGGGTCGGTCGCGGTCACGCCGATCCCTCGGTAGCGTGGACCGAACGTCGACGCGCCCAGGTGCGACGCCGGGCCCGAGCAGGACGCGCAGCACCTCGGCCTCGCGCTCGCCGAGGGCTCCTCGTCGGCGCCCACGCCGCCCTGACCCCGCGTCGTGCCGTCCTCAGCCCAGGAACCACGATGACCGACGACGTCACGACCCCCACGCCCGGAACGCCTGCCGCGCCCACGCCCGGCACCCCCGCTCCGCCCACGCGCACCGAGCGGCTCGACGAGCTGCCGTTCACCCGCAAGCACGGGCGCCTGCTCGTCGGCTCGGGCCTCGGCTGGGCCCTCGACGCGCTCGACGTCGGACTCTTGTCGTTCGTCATCGCCCAGCTCGCGGTCGTGTGGAGCAGCGACAAGGGGGCCCTCGCGTTCGTCGCCTCGGCCGGCTTCGCGGGCATGGCGATCGGCGCGGCCGTCGGCGGGTCGCTCTCCGACCGGCTCGGCCGCAAGACGGTGTTCGCCCTGACCTTGCTCGTCTACGGCCTCGCGACGGGCCTCAGCGCCCTCAGCTGGTCGGTGGGGGCGCTGCTGGTGCTCCGCTTCGTGGTCGGGCTCGGCCTCGGCGCCGAGCTGCCGGTGGCCTCGACCCTCGTGTCGGAGTTCTCGCCCCGCCGCATCCGCGGCCGTGTCGTCGTGCTGCTCGAGGCGTTCTGGGCCCTCGGCTCGGTCGCCGCCGCGCTGGTCGGCTGGCTGGTGATCCCCCTGAGCGACGACGGCTGGCGCTGGGCGCTCCTGATCGGCGCGCTGCCGGCCCTCTACGCCGTGTTCGTGCGGCTGCGGATGCCCGAGTCGGTGCGGTTCCTCGAGGCGAGGGGGCGGCACGACGAGGCCGAGCGGACGGTGCGCGCGTTCGAGGAGGCGGCGGGCGTGACCGAGCCCGCCGCCGCATCGCGAGCGGCGGCCGCCCCGAGCCCTGCCGACC
>NZ_CAUPYL010000237.1:0-3427 GCF_963515265.1 uncultured Frigoribacterium sp. | reverse complement strand
GACTGGCGCAGCTCGGGCGACAGCAGCCCGGCCGTGAGCGCCGCCGCGACGACCACGCCGCCGCCGAGTCCCACGCCCCAGGCACGGCGGCGGAGCCGGGCGCGGACGAGCGGCTCGACCTCGGGGGTCACCGGGAGGTTCATGCGGGCGGCGAGCTTCGCGAGCTGTGCCCCGTGGCGACGGGGCGATGCCGTGTCGACGGCGATGACGACCAGCGACGCGACGAGGAGCAGGTAGATCCAGAACATCGAGCCCTCCCGGGTTTTTGTATCAGCTTCGTACCAACGTACTGACACAAACTCGGGCGGTCAAGAGGCGCACACGCCCCGGGACGGGCCTTACTTGACGAGCGGGAAGAGGATCGTCTCGCGGATGCCGAGCCCGGTGATCGCCATGAGGAGGCGGTCGATGCCCATGCCCATGCCGCCGCTCGGCGGCATGCCGTGCTCGAGGGCACGGAGGAAGTCCTCGTCGAGGCGCATGGCCTCGGCGTCGCCACGGGCCGAGAGCGCGGCCTGCTCGACGAAGCGCTCGCGCTGCACGACCGGGTCGACGAGCTCGGAGTACGCCGTGGCGAGCTCGAAGCCGCGCACGTAGAGGTCCCACTTCTCGACGACGCCGGGCTTCGAACGGTGCTGGCGGACGAGGGGGCTCGTGTCGACCGGGAAGTCGACGACGAAGGTGGGGCGGTCGAGCGAGGGCTTGACGAAGTGCTCCCACAGCTCCTCGACGAGCTTGCCGTGCGTCTCGTGCGGCACGACCAGGTCGACGGTCGCGGCGAGGCGCTGCAGCTCGGACACGGTCGTCGACGGCGTGACCTCGACGCCGGCGGCCTCGCTCAGCGACTCGTACATCGGCACGCGGGCCCACTCGCCGCCGAGGTCGTACTCGGTGCCGTCGGCGAGCGTGACGAGGTGGGTCCCCGCGACCGCGAGGGCCGCCTCCTGCACGAGCTGCTGCGTGAGCCGGGCCATCTGCTCGTAGTCGCCGTAGGCCTGGTACGCCTCGACCATCGCGAACTCGGGCGAGTGCGTCGAGTCGGCGCCCTCGTTGCGGAAGTTGCGGTTGATCTCGAAGACGCGGTCGATGCCGCCGACGACGGCGCGCTTGAGGAACAGCTCGGGCGCGATGCGGAGGAACAGCTCGGTGTCGAACGCGTTGCTGTGCGTCTGGAACGGACGCGCCGCCGCGCCGCCGTGCATCGTCTGGAGCATCGGGGTCTCGACCTCGAGGTACTCGTGCTGGTCGAAGGTGCGGCGCAGCGACGAGACCGCGGCGGCGCGGGCGCGCACCGTGGCACGGGCCTGGTCGCGGACGATCAGGTCGAGGTAGCGCTGACGCACGCGGGTCTCCTCGCTGAGCTCGCCGTGCAGGTTCGGCAGCGGCAGGATCGCCTTCGACGCGATCGCCCACTCGCTCACCATGATCGACAGCTCGCCGCGGCGCGACGAGATGACCTGCCCCTTGACGAAGACGTGGTCGCCGAGGTCGACGAGGTCCTTCCACTCGGCGAGGGACTCGTCGCCCACCTCGGCCAGCGACACCATCGCCTGGATGCGCGAGCCGTCGCCGGCCTGCAGCGCCGCGAAGCAGAGCTTGCCGGTGTTGCGCGCGTGCACGACGCGACCGGCCAGGCCGACCACCTCGCCGGTCTCGGCGCCCGCCTCGAGCTCGGCGTGCCGCGCCCGCACGGCGGGGATCGTGTCGGTCAGCGGGACGCCCACCGGGTACGCGTCGCGCCCGGTCTCGAGCAGCCGGGCGCGCTTCTCGAGCCGCACCTGCTTCTGCTCGGAGGCCTCGCGAGCCGCCTCGGCCGCGGCGGCGGCCACGGCGGCCGCGTCGTCGGAGGGGGTGGTGGTCTCGGGGGCGTCGGTCATGTGCGGGGGCTCCAGCGGGGTGGTGGGGGACGGAGAGAACGGGGAGGCGAGGAGGCGCGGCGTGGGCCGCGACGGCGACGAGCGGACGAGGAGGCGCGCAGCCGTCAGGCGCCGAGGCCCCCGCCGAACGGGGACGGCGGGTCGTCGAACGCCGCCATGTCGATGGTACCGGGGCCGCTCGAGCCGCCGGCGACGCCCAGGGCGCGGTCCATGGCGGAGCGGACCAGGGGCGCGATGAGGCGGCCGGGCTCCGGGACGCCGAGCTCGGCGAGCATCGAGACCGACTGCGTGACGATCGCGGCGGAGAACTCGGTGGCGGTCGCCACGGCCTCGGCGTAGCGCGGCCGGTCGGCCTCGCTGACGAGCACGGGCTCCGCGCCCATCTCGACGACGAGCGCCTGCCCGATCGGCTGGACGGGCCCGGGCGCGGTCACGGCGCACCAGGCCTCGCGGAGCCGGACGAGGTCGATCGTGGTCCCCGTGAACGTGAGCGCGGGGTGGATCGCCAGCGGGATCGCCCCCGCGACGAGAGCCGGCCGCAGCACCTCGAGGCCGTGCGCCGCCGACGTGTGGACGACGAGCTGTCCCGGCTGCCAGACGCCGGTCGCGGCGAGGCCCTGCACGAGGTCGGCGAGCTGGTCGTCGGGCACCGCGATCAGCACGAGCTCGCTGCGCTCGACGACCTCGGGGACCGTCAGCACGGGGACGCCCGGGAGGATCGCCTCCGCCCGGTCGAGGCTCCGCGCGGACACGGCCGAGATGCCGACGATCGCGTGGCCCGCGGCGGCCAGGGCGGCGCCGAGCACCGGCCCGACGTGGCCGGCGCCGATCACGCCGACGCCGAGGCGGCCGCTCTGCTGCGGGCTCACGGGCGCGGCTCCTCTCGAGGTGCGTCGCGGGGTCCATCGGCAAACGGAGACAGATCCCGTTCGCCGAGGCTCGACGGCGGGGCCGCATCGTTGCCCGAGGACGGATCACTCTCAAATGTGAGAACAGGGGCGACCACGGGGGCGACGGGAGTCGAGGAGGCGGGGGTCGGGTCTGCCGGGTCGAGAGCAGGGGCAGGGGCCGAGGAGGCGCCCCAGCGGTGGGTGCGGTCGGCGCGAGCCGAGGTCACCGCGTCCCGCGCGGCACCCTCGAAGAACGCCATCGCGTCGTCCTGGTCGAGCGCGCCGATCGTCGCGATGATCGGCCCCTGGACGGTGTGCAGGTGCACGGCGGCGAGCCGGAGCCGACGCAGCAGCGGACCCTGCGACAGGCCAACGCTCTGCATCCGGGGCAGCGGCACGACGACGAGCTCGCGCCAGATCGCTCCCTTGCGCAGCAGCAGGGCGCCAGGAGCCGTGCGGAACCCGTTGCGGCGCCACGAGAACCCGCGCAGCACGGCGGCCCGTCGGGGCGAGGTGGTGAAGCCGCCCTCGCTGCCGCGAGAGGTCAGGCCGTCCTCGACGAGCGAGAGGGTGTGCGAGGCGCGCTCGTGCACGACGGCACGCGCGGGCTCCGCGAGCGCGGGCTCCGCGAGCGCGGGCTTCGCGACCCCGGGCCCGGCG
>NZ_CAUPYL010000236.1:0-3428 GCF_963515265.1 uncultured Frigoribacterium sp. | reverse complement strand
CCCCCGCACCTGCGCCTGCGCCCGCGCCCGCGCCCGCCACGTCGACCACGGCCTCGATCCGCTGCCCGAGGTCGTCGTCGGCGACGCCGAACGCGACCGCGCCGCGCACGGCGGGATGCGCCTCCAGCACCCGCTCGACCTCGGTCGGGTGCACGTTGACGCCGCCGCGGAGCACGACGTCGTCGGCCCGGTCGACCAGGTGCAGCCACCCGTCGTCGTCGAGGAGGCCGAGGTCGCCGAGGGTGTCCCAGCCGTCCTCGGTCCGAGCGGAGCAGCCGCCGAGGTACCGGTACGTCGGACCTCCATCCCGCCGGAGCCACACCTGCCCGACCGTGCCCGCGGGCAGGTCGTCGCCCTCGGCCGAGCGCACGGCGACGCTCGTGCCGCCGCTCGGCCGCCCCACGCTGCCGGGGTGCTCGAGCCACTCGTCGCCACGGATCGACAGGACCCCGTTCGACTCGCTGCCCGCGTAGACCTCGACCACGCGCTCGGCACCGACCCAGGCCATGAACCGGCGCTTGAGGTCGGGCGCGCAGGGCGCTCCGAGGTGCAGCACGGTCTCGAGCGACGACAGGTCGGCGGCGGCGCGCTCGTCGGCGGGCAGGCGCAGCAGCCGGTGCATCATCGTCGGCACGAGCAGCGCCCAGGTCACCCGGTGCGCCGCGATCGCCTGCAGCACCCGTCGCTCGTCGAAGCGCGGCAGCAGCACGAGCTCGTGTCCGGTCAGCAGCCCGCGGAACGCGTACGTGAAGGTCGCCGAGTGCGTCAGCGGCCCGGCGACGAGCTGCACCTGGTCGCGCGGCAGGAACGACGCGACGGCGAGCGACGGGTCGAGCAGCGCGGGCGCCGCCGCCAGCACCACCTTCGGACGGCCGGTCGACCCCGACGAGGTCGGCGCCTTCCAGCTCGAGGCCCAGGCGTCCGGCAGAGGAGGCGCGTCACCGGCCACCGGGGGAGGCGCCCAGCCCGCAGGCACCCACGGCACCTCCCCGGCACCACCATCTGCCCCTCCACCGGCACCCGCACCGCTGCCCGCCGACGGCACCCCCACCACCAGCGCCGGCCGCGCCAGTGCCTCCAGCTCGGCTCGCTCCGCCGCGTCGAGCCCGAGCGAGATCGGCTGCGGCGTCGCCCCGCACTTCCAGACGGCGGCGCAGACGACGATCATCTCGACCGTGTTCGGCAGGGCCACGGTCACCAGCGATTCCTGGCCGACGCCGAGGTCGAGGTAGGCGCGGGCGAGCACCGAGGAGGCGCGGTCCAGCTCCGAGGCCGTCAGCGTCCCGGCGTCGTCGCGTGCCACCACGCGGTCCGGGTCCGCCTCAGCGAGCCCCGTGACGGTGCGCGAGATCGACTGCCGCACCATGGTCGCCCTCCTGGCCGACGGCCTCGTAGAACTGCTCGTGGAGCAGGGCGACGTCGTCCCACGAGTGCGACGCCGCGAGGTCGCGGCCGGGACCGGCTGCGGGGCCGGCCCCGTCGAGGGCGGCGACCAGCGCCTCCTCGATCGACGGGGGGCCGGTCGCGTAGGCGACGGTCGGGCCGAACACCTCGCGCAGCACCGGCAGGTCACGGGCGACGACGGGCACGCCCGCGGCGAGGGCCTCCATCGCGGCGAGGCCGAAGCCCTCCTTGGTCGACACGAAGGCGAGGGCGCCGGCGGCGGCCACGAGCGAGGGCAGCTCGTCGTCGTCGACCACGCCGAGCACGACGGGGTCGAGGCCGAGCGCGGCGATGCGGGCGTCGACCCGGGCACGGTAGTCGCGGTAGTCGAACAGGGTCTCGCCGCCGCCGAACACCAGGCGCACGTCGGGCCGTCGGCGCCGCAGCAGCGCGAACGCCTCGACCAGGTCGAGGCTGCCCTTGCGCGGCTCGATGCCGCCGAGCGCCAGCACGTACTCGCCGAACCGGTCGCGCCAGCGTGCCCGGTCGCCGTCGCCGGCGGGCCCTGCGGCCGCCGCGAACCTGCCTGCGTCGACTCCGTTCGGGATCACGGTCGGCGTCAGTCCCCAGCCGCGCTCGACGTCGGCGGCGACGGCGGCCGACACGCAGATCCGGGCGAGCGGGCGGCGGACCGCCTCGTCGTGGCAGCGCACGAGCTCGGGCGTCGTGAACTCGTCGAGGTGGTGGATCGTCCGGAGGCACGGGCCGACCGCGTTGGCCGAGATGCAGTCCTGGGCGTGCACGACGTCGTACCGCTCGTGCAGCCGGGCATCCGCGAACGCGGCCCCCATCGTCTCGATCGACCGGGCGATGCGGTCGCCGACCGACTCGTCGTCGCGCGCCTCGAACGGCACCACGCGGATCGACACGGCCGGGTCGACACGACGGAAGAACGCCTGGTCACCGCCGCGTCCGAGCGTCCACACCGTGACCTCGTGGCGTCGCCGGGCCAGCGCCTCCGACAGCGCCAGGGCGTGCACGACGCCGCCCCGCGGCTTCGTCGAGTAGGTGACCTGCGCGATGCGCATCAGCGCAGCCCGCTCTCGTAGGCCGACGGTACGCGCTGCCGCAGGTGGTCCATGGTGCGGCGGGCCCGAGCGGCGTCGGCGGCGACGTCGGCCGTCGCGACGGCGAGGCCGCCCTTGGCCCAGGTCTTGGCGACGATCTCGCCGGCAGGGTCGACGACCTTCGCCTGCCCGAGGAACCTCAGCCCGCCGAGCACCCCCGTCTGGTTCGACGAGACGAGCCAGAGCTGGTTCTCGGCGGCCCTGGCGCAGTCGTAGAGGTCGAAGAGGTGGGCCTGGCGGTCGTTCCGGAGGCGGTCCGAGCGGTCCGTGACGCTGGCCGGCCAGGCGCTCAGGCAGACGAGCAGCTCGGCGTCCGCGAGCGCCAGCGTGCGCGAGGACTCGGGGAACGTCTTGTCGAAGTCGATCATCATGCCGAGGCGGCCGACGGGGGTGTCGACCGGGACGAACTCGGTGCCCGCGCGGTAGACCTCGGACTCGCCGAGGGGCAGGTGCACCTTGCGGTGCGACCCGAGCACGCGACCGGCCTGGACGCAGACGGCGCTGTTGTACCGGACGTCCTCGCCGCCCTCGAGGGCCCGCTCGGTGACGCCGAAGCAGATCGTGAGGTCGCCGGCGAGGTCGGCGACGGCCTGGACCTCGGGCCCGTCGATCTCGACCGCCGGCGGCAGCAGGGCGTCGGCGTCGTCGGGACCCGAGGAGGCGCCCCCCGGGTTCACGAGGTCGAGCAGGTACCCGCCCACGGTCGCGTCGGGCAGCACGAGCAGGTCGACCCCGCGGGCGCGCGCCTGCTCGACCATGCCGGGGAGCTTCGCGAGCGTCCGCCCGACGTCCCGGCCGAAGTGCGCGGCGACGGCTGCCATCGTGATCTCCGCCATGGCGTCAGGCTAGCCCGCGGCCACGGCCTCCTCGGCGAGCACCGATCGGTCAGCGCGGCCAGCCCGGCCGGCCCCGCCGGCC
>NZ_CAUPYL010000235.1:0-3459 GCF_963515265.1 uncultured Frigoribacterium sp. | reverse complement strand
AGCACGAGGTCGGGCGCGCGGAGCATCTCGCCGCCGAGCTGGCGCGCCGCGTGCGTCGGGTCGAGCCCCCGCGCGGTCGCGCCGAGGGTCATCTGCGCCGGCAGCGCTGCTCCGACGACCGCCCGCGTGCCGGCGCTGGAGACGACGACCGGGAGATCGGCGAGCCGATCTCGCAGCAGGATCTCGGCGAGGGGCGAACGGCAGATGTTGCCGGTGCAGACCGTGATGATCTCGATGACATCGGCCTGGGCGGAGTCGGAGAGCTGCATGGTCCTCATCTCGGGGGTGCTGGCGCCGGGCACGACAGTCGGTGCGATGGTCTCGGAGAGCCCGCCCACCGGGTGCCGGTCGAACCTAACATGTCACGTCCGAGCCGAGGGGGGACTCGATCGGTCCGCGCCCCGGGCCCGCCGCGACGTCCGTCGGCCCTCACCGCCCCCGGTGCGTGTGCAGGGACCGGCGCAGCGCCTCCTCGTAGGCGTCGCACACCGACTGCCAGCTGTACGACTCCTCGGCGCGCCGCAGCGCCGCCTCCCGCAGTCGCTGCTGCTCGGCCGGGTCGTCGAGCAGGGCGACCATCGCGTCGGCGATGGCGTCGGACTCCGGCGGCACGAAGAGGCCCGAGTCGGCGAGCACCTCGCGGTTGTAGACGGTGTCGCGCGCCACGACGGGTGCCCCGGTGAACATCGCCTGCACCAGGGCCGGGTTCGTGCCGCCCACGCTGTGGCCGTGGAAGTACGCGCCGGCGTGCTGCCAGAGCGCGAACAGGCGGTCGTCGTCGCTGACGTGGCCGAGCCAGCGCACGCGGTCGTTCTCGGCCGCGAGGTCCCGCACGAGGTCGTCGAGCTCGCCGCCGTAGCCCGTCGACCCGACGATGACGACGTCGTGGCGCTCGGCGATGCGGCGGGCGGCCTCGACGAACTCGACGATCGAGTTCTCGGGCACGAACCGCGCGACGACGAGGGCGTAGCTGCCGTGCGTCAGCCCGGGCTCGACGGGCAGCTCGCGCACGGGGTCGCCGCCGTAGGGGATGAACGTTCCCTCGACGCGGAACTCCTCGCGCCAGCGGCGCACGATCTCGACCGCGTCGCAGACGATCGTCGTGCCGAACCGTGCGGAGGCGCGGGCTCCGAGCTTGAAGACGGTCTTGGCCGCCGTGCCCCACTTGGCCCGCTCCCACTCGATCCCGTCGACGTTGATCAGCACCGGGATGCCGCGCAGCCGGAGCAGCGGCAGCCAGAAGCCGTTCGCGACGTTCATCACGAGGGCGGCGTCCGGCCGGCGGCGGACGGCGTCGAGCACGGCGGTGAGGCCGTAGCTGAGGGTGCTGAACGACTTGCTCTCGACGCCGCGGGTGAGCCGCGACGTCACACGCCGGTCGCGGGTCGGGTCGTCGTCCCGCAGGGCGCCGTGGCGGCCGTAGACCGTGACGTCCCAGCCGGCGTCGACGAGGGCGGGCGCGATGCGCCGCACGGCCGTCTCGAAGCCGCCGTAGTAGCTCGGGTAGCCGCGCGTGCCGATCACGGCCACGGAGGGCCTGCGGCCGTCGGGGGCCGCACCGTCGAGGGCACCGGAGGAGGGGCGAGGGCGAGGCGACATGGACGTCCGTTCCGAGAGGGGGCGCGCGGCGCCCCACGGTACCGCAGCGCCGCCCGCCGGCTGTCCGCGAGGCTGCCCGCGTCGCTGCCCGGGCGCGAGAGGATGGGGGCATGCCCTCCACGAACCTCCTCGGCGTTCCCGAGACCCTCCTGCCCGCCGACCCCGCCGTGACGGCCGACCTCGAGACGCTCTCGCTCGCCGAGGTCGTGGTCGCCCACCCGACGTCGTCGCTCGCCTGGGCCCTGCTCAGCGACGAGGCCTCCGCGCGGGGCGCCGACCTCGAGGCCTACGCCTACGCGCGGGTCGGCTACCACCGCGGCCTCGACGCGCTGCGCGGAGCAGGCTGGCGCGGACAGGGGCCGGTCCCGTGGTCGCACGAGCCGAACCGCGGGGTGCTGCGCTCGCTCTTCGCCCTGCGTCGCGGAGCCGCCGCGATCGGCGAGACCGCCGAGGTCGAGCGGCTCGGCACGTTCCTGGCCGACGCCGACCCCGCAGCTGCCCCGGCGATGGAGGCCGAGGAGGCGGGCCGGCGCTGACGGCGCCCCCTGGGCCTCCCGGCCCCGCGCCTCAGCCGATCAGCGACGGCCGCAGGTCGCGCAGCGTCCGCTGCCGCGTCATCCGCGCCGTCGCGAGCAGCGACACGAGCAGCGCGCCGAGCATCCAGAGCGCGAGCACGCCCGCGTCGGTCCACGCCGTCGCCGTGCTGCCGCCGTACATCAGCTGGCGCAGCCCGTCGGTCGCGTAGCTCATCGGCAGCACGAAGTGCAGCGCGGCGAGCGGCCCGGGCAGCGTCTGCCACGGGAACGTCCCGCCGGCGGTCACGAGCTGCACGACCATGAGCACCAGCCCCAGGAACTGCCCGACGCTGCCGAGCAGCACGTTGAGCATCATGATGATCGCCGCGAAGGTGACGCTCGCGAGCACCATGAGGCCGAGCATCCCCCAGGTGTGCACGACCTCGAAGCCGAGCGCCCCGCGCACGATCGCGAACAGGGCGACCATCTGCAGCACGCCGAGCAGCGCGGGCGTCAGCCAGCCGGCCGCGACGACCCGCACGGGCGCCTTCACCGCGGTGATGGCCCGCTTCGACACGGGCTTCACGATCAAGAAGAGCGCGTAGATGCCGATCCACGCCGCGAGGCTGATGAAGAACGGGGCGAGCCCCGCGCCGTAGGTGCCGGCGCTCGTGAGCGGCTGGTCGTCGACCCTCACGGGGTCGCTGATGGCGGAGGCCTGGTCGTCGCGGCTCTGCTCGGTGCTGGCGGGGATCTCGCCGAGGCCGCTCTGCAGCCCGTCGCGCAGCTGCACGGCGCCGTCGTCGAGCGTCACGAGCCCGTCGCGCAGGCTGACCGTGCCGGTGCTGAGCGTGCCCAGCCCGGTCGACAGCGAGGCCGCCCCCGTCTCGAGCGTGCCGAGGCCCGACGACAACGAGGAGGCGCCCGAGGCAGCGCTCTGCGCTCCCGTCGCCAGCGTGTCGGCCCCGGCGGCCGCGTCGGAGATGCCGCTCGTCAGGGCCGGGGTCGCCGCGGCCAGCGCCGCCGCGCCGGCGGAGACCTGGTCGGCGCCCGTCGCGAGCGCCCCGACCTGGCCGTTAAGGTGCTGCACCTGCGTGTTCGCGTCGGCCAGCCCGTCGGTGACGGGAGCGAAGTACGAGGCGACCTCGGTCGCCGAGGCGACCGCCTCCTCCTGCGTCTGGCCCTGGGAGACGAAGAGCGCGACCAGCTGTCGTCCGATCGCGGCCTGGGTCTCGGGGGCGGCGTCGGCGGCCGTCTGGCTGGCCGTCGCGGCCTGCCCGACGGCCGTCGCGAGCTGGCGGTTGCCGTCGGCGACCTGCGCCGCGCCGTCCGCGAGCTGCTGCGT
>NZ_CAUPYL010000234.1:0-3506 GCF_963515265.1 uncultured Frigoribacterium sp. | reverse complement strand
GCCCGGAGTCCGCCGAGCGCCTGGCGGGCGATCTCGACCGCACCGGGCCGGGCGTGCACGCGGGCGACGCCGTCCGTCTCCGCCGCCAGCGCTCCGAGCTCGAGCGCGAGGTCGTCGAGCCGGTCCTGCGGCACGGTCGCGACGCCGTCGGCACCCACGGCCGGGCCTGCGCCCGTACCAGCACGGTCGTCGATCGTCGGGTCGTCCATCACAGTCCTGCCTCTCGGGCCTCGAGGTGCACGTCGCGCACGGTGACGTCGAGGGACTCGACGACGATCTCGGTCTGCCGAGCGAGCGCCTCGGACACGGCCTCGCGCACGAGCTCGGCGACTCGCCGCAGGTCGGCGCCGTAGACGACGCTCACCGCCACGTCGACCCTGATCGGCGCGTCGACGACGCCCACGTCGCCGGCCAGCCCGCACGAGATGACGACGGCACCCGGCACCGCGTCGCCGGCCTCGCGGACGAGCGAGCGCACCGCGCCCTCGGTGATGTGCAGGGTGCTGCGGACGTCGGGCGACGCGAGCGGGATGTCGCGCCCCGTGCGCGACTCGAGCCGGACGCGGTCCATGACGCTCGCGATCCACGACGGGTCGGGGGCCGGAGCCGTCGCGACGTCGCTCTCGACGAGCTCGGACGACAGCGCCCGCAGCCGCTCGAGCGCGAGGAGCTGCGCCAGGCACTCGGGGTCGTCCTCGATGAGCGGGTCGTACGGCTCACGGCCGGCGTCGAGGTAGTCGGCGAGCCGCTCGGTCGGGACCGAGTCGGCCCCCGAGCCCGATCCGACGTCCGTCAGCGGGCCCTCGGCGCGGCCGTCGCTCGGCTGCGCGGAGGGCGAGAAGGGCGTCGGGTCGCTCATCGCCAGGCCTCCATCTCTCGGGTCAGTGACTCTCGGGCACGAGCGAGCTGGCCCCTCACGGCGGTCACGGACGAGCCGGTCCGCTCCGCGATGTCAGCGTACGACTCGCCGCCGACCTCGCGCATGGTCCACACGCGGCGCTGGGCGGCGGGCAGCCGGTCGAGCGCCTGGCGCAGCGCGACCATCGCGTCGGACGACTGGGCCCGCCTCTCGGGGTCGTCGTGGGCGCCGTCGGCCGAGGGCACCTCCAGCTCGTCGACGTCGGCCGCGGGACGGCGACGACGGATCAGGTCGAACGCCTTGCGCGACACGATCGTCATCATCCAGCCGCGCACGGCGTCGGGGGTCTGCAGGCCCGGCAGCTCTCGCCAGATGGTGATCGACGCCTCCTGCACCGCGTCGGAGGCGTCGGCCCGGGACGAGGTCAGCCGCGTCGCGTAGGCGGTCATCAGCCCGAGGTGGCGCCGCAGCAGCACCTCGAAGGCCCGTTCGTCGCCCTCCGCGGCACGGGACGCGAGCGTGCCGTCGGCAGCCTCGGTGAGGTCGATCGACACGGTGCCTCCTCTGTGCGGCGAGCCCCGGCAGGGCGTTCGATGGAACGACTGGGACGGATTCCGTGACGATCAGGTCCCGGCGTGCGTCTCGTCCATGACTACACCAGCCTCTCGCAGAACGGAGCCACCATGGCCGACACCACCCCGACCACCCTCACCGCCGCCACGACCCCGACCGGCCTCGCGACGGACGGCCCGACGCCCGGCCGCACCGTCGTCGCCGACGCCGTCGTCGCCAAGGTCGCGGGCATCGCCGCCCGTGAGGTGCCCGGCGTGCACGCCCTCGGCGGCGGCGCGGCCCGCGCCTTCGGCGCCCTCCGCGACGTCGTCGGCAGCACGGACCTCGGCCAGGGCGTCCGCGTCGAGGTCGGCGAGACCCAGGTCGCGGCCGACGTCACGATCGTCGTCGAGTACCCCGTCGCCATCAGCCAGGTCGCCGACCAGGTCCGCGAGTCCGTCGCGGCCGCCATCGAGCAGCTCGTCGGCATGGACGTGGCCGAGGTCAACGTGTCCGTCACCGACGTGCACATCCCGGGCGACGACGACGAGGACTGAGATCGGCCGGGCGCAGGGCCTCAGCGCACCGCGAGCACGATCTTGCCGAGGTGCTGCCCCGACTCCATCCGCTTGTGGGCCGTCGCCGCGAACTCGAGCGGGTAGACGCTGTCGAGCACCGGCCGCACGGTGCCGGCGGCGACGAGCGGCCACACGTGCTCGCGCACCTCGGCCATGATCGCGCGGCGCTCCTCGAGCGGACGGGCGCGGAGGGTCGTGCCCCAGATGCGGGCGCGCTTGGCCATCAGGCGCCCCACGTCGATCGTCGCGGCCGTTCCGCCCTGCGTCGCGATCACCATGACGCGTCCCCCGGGGGCGACGGCCTCGACGTCGCGCGCGAGGTAGTCGCCGCCGACGAGGTCGAGCACGACGTCGACGCCCCGCCCGTCGGTCAGCTCGCGGACGACCTCGACGAAGTCCTCCTGCTTGTAGTCGATGCCGCGGGCCGCGCCGAGCTGCTCGCAGAACGCGGTCTTCTCGGCCGAGCCGGCGGTCGCGTAGACGGTGGCGCCACGGGCGACGGCGAGCTGGATCGCGATCGACCCGACGCCGCTCGACCCGCCGTGCACCAGCAGGGTCTCGCCCGGCTGCAGCCCGGCCGACATGAAGACGTTCGACCAGACGGTCGCGAGCGCCTCGGGCAGCCCCGCCGCCTCGACCAGGTCGAGGCCCTTGGCGTAGGGCAGCAGCAGGCCCTCGTCGACGGCCACGCGGTCGGCGTAGCCGCCGCCGGGCAGCAGCGCCAGGACGTAGTCGCCCAGGGAGGCGCCGGTCACCTCGCTGCCCAGGCTCACGACCGTGCCGCTCACCTCGAGCCCCGGCCACGCGGGCGCCCCGGCCGGCGACGGGTAGTGCCCCTCGCGCTGCGAGACGTCGGCGCGGTTCACGCCCGCCGCGGCGACGTCGATCACGACCTCGTGGGGACCGGCGACGGGCTCGGGGACTTCGCTGACGACGAGGGCGGAGGGCCCTCCGGGAACGGGGACGGTGACGGCGCGCATGCCTCCATCCTCCCCCTGCGGGGCGGGACGAGGCTCGCCGGCCCCGTCCCGTGGCGCGATCGGCGCCTCCTACGGCCTGTCAGGCCAGGCGGCGACGAGGACCTTGCCGCTGACCGACGAGTCCCGGGCGACGTCGAAGGCCCGGGCAGCGTCGGCGCTGTCGACGACGTGCGTGACGACCGCGCCGAGCGACCGGTCGGCGTCGAGCATCCGCACGGCCTCGTCGATCTCGTCCCGGAAGCGGAAGACGCCGAGCACGGTCAGCTCCTTCGAGATCGCGGGCGCGAGGTTGACCGGGCGGGCGACGTCGGGGACCATGCCGACCTGCGCGACGACGCCGAGGCGACGGGCGGCGACGAAGGCGGCGCTGACGGCCGGCGCGGCGCCCGAGCACTCGAGCACGACGTCGAACGAGTCGGCGGGGACGGCGTCCTCCCCGAGCCGGAGGACCTCGTCGGCACCCACGGCGAGCGCCCTGGCCAGGGGCTCGGGCAGGACGTCGACGACGGTCACGCGTGCCGCGCCGCGGGCACGGGC